>CANQUR010000076.1 GCA_947627075.1 uncultured Clostridia bacterium | reverse complement strand
GATATCGGGATTTGCGCTTGCATTTACCTTGAGCCTCGACGATTTTGTCGTCACCAACTTGAATAAAGGCACCAATGGCGTGGAAACGATAACGACTTTTGTGTACGCAAGCTTGCGTCGCAGCTTGGATCCCGCCATAAGGGCGTTGAGTACAATAATATTTGTGGTCGTACTTGTCGCGCTCATAATATTCAACATTGTTAAAAACAAAAAGATTGTCGATCAACAAAAAAATATAAAATAAAAGGAGCAAAAATTATGAAAAAAATATTGTCATTGATCGTTTCGTTCGTGCTTGTCTTTGCATGCTTTTCGCTTGCGGGATGTGCAAATCGCAGTGAACAACTCAAGATCTATTTGCCGGGAGAATATATTTCCAGCGACGTCCTCGAAGATTTCGAAGAATGGTATGAGGAAAAAACAGGCAAAAAGGTGACTGTTGTCGAGAGCAACTTCAATACCGTCGAAGAAATATTTACGGCTGTGGAGCAAGATCATGCCGATTTCGATTTGATATGTCCATCTGATTATGCGGTCGAGCGTCTTATAAAAAAGAATTGTCTTATCGAGATCGATAAGGACATAATAGATATAGAACAAGACGGACTTATACGAAGCGAATTTTTGGAAAGAGCAAAGATCTCGGATCCGCAACTTAAATATTCGGTGCCGTATATGTACGGAACGTTCGGCATCATGTATGATACATCGGCAGTTGAGGGCGAGATAACAAGCTGGGACGCTATTTTTACCGACAAATACGGTAAAAATATAAGTTCCAACAAGGATTCCATTCGCGAAGCCATCTTTTCGGCTGCGATTTATGCAAATCGCGAGGAACTCAAAGAAGCGTCCAACGGCTTTACCGATTATAATACTGACGCGTATCAAGGACTTATAAAAAAGATCTATTCGGATTTTTCGTCCGAAAGCATAGACAAAGCAATCGACGCGCTTAAGCAGATGAGAACTTTCCATACCGATACTTGGGGCGGAGAACAGTTAAAGTATTATATGGCGACGGGGACCCAAACCAATATAAAGATCGCGCTTATGTGGTCTTGCGACGCCGGATATGTAATGAACGACTTCGAGGACGATAACGGAGTCGAGCATGAGGGCAACAAGAATTTGTGGTATGTGGTACCCGAAGAAGGCGGCAATATCTATCTTGACAATTGGGTAATAAACAAATATGCAAAGAACGTGGAAGCCGCTCAATATTTCCTTCAATATCTTTGCTTCAAAGACGTCGCAATAGAGAACAGCGAGTATGCGGGCGCGATAAGCGTTGTGGCGGATGCTTATAACGAGCTCAAAGCCGAATATGAAAACGATGATGAGATAGCAAAAGGAGCGAAGGATCCCGTGGCATGGAAAAAAATGTATCTCGAAACGCTTTTCCCGTCCGAGGAAACTCTTGCTCGTTGCGGAACAATGATCGACTTCGGCGATGCGGACCGTGACATATCTCTTAAATTTGTAAACGTAAAAAAATAATTTATGCAAGATATAAGCAATGATCATATTTTCGATGCAATAATCGTGGGAGCGGGGCACGCCGGTATAGAGGCGGGCCTTGCTCTTGCGCGTACGGGGCATAAAACACTTATGCTTTCCATTACGCTCGACAACATAGGGTATCTTGCCTGCAATCCGAGCATAGGCGGCACCGCAAAGGGACATTTGGTTTGCGAGGTGGACGCTTTGGGCGGAGAAATAGGCAGAGCGGCGGATAAAAATACATTACAGCTTCGTATGCTCAATCGTTCAAAGGGTCCGGCAGTCCAATCCTTGCGTGCACAAGTGGACAAGTACGGATATCACGACTACATGAAAAGCGTGCTCGAAAATTGCCCGAATATGTTTTTAAGGCAAGCGGAGGTCAAAAGGCTCATTGTTCAAAACAATGCGATAATAGGCGTCGAAACCATGCAACAGACCTTTTACGCGAAAGCGGTGGTGTTATGTTGCGGAGTGTATCTTAAATCGGAGATAATCACGGGCACTGTCAAAGAGGCAAAGGGACCGTCGTCGTTTATGCGCTCGCAATATCTTTCGGACAGCTTGACAGAGCTCGGCTTTGAGCTTCGCAGATTCAAAACCGGCACTCCCGCGAGGATCAAACGCGACAGCGTAGACTTTGACAAACTCGAAATACAAAAGGGAGACGACGATATTTACACCTTTTGCAATCTTACCGACGACGTCGAAAATAAGATCGATTGCTATTTGGGGTATACTAATCCCCAAACTCACAGGATAATAAGGGAAAATCTCGACAAGACGGCTCGATCGCTCGGACTTGTTACGGGCGCGGGCGCGCGATATTGCCCGTCGATAGAGGACAAAATAGTTCGCTTCGCCGACAAAGAGCGCCATCAATTCTTCCTTGAACCGGAGGGAGCAAGCACTCAAGAAATGTATGTTCAAGGCATTTCCACGTCGCTTCCCGCCGACGTACAGCTCGAAATGTATCGCAGTATCGAGGGCTTCGAAAACGTGCAGATCATGCGCGACGCCTATGCCATAGAATATGACTGCATAGATCCGACCGAGCTTTATCCCACGCTTATGAGCAAACGCATAGACGGCTTGTTTTTTGCCGGTCAAATAAACGGCACGAGCGGTTACGAAGAAGCGGCGGCACAAGGGATAGTTGCGGGCATTAACGCCGCGCGAAAGCTCGACGGAAAGCAAGCAATAGTTTTCGGTCGCGAAAATTCGTATATAGGTGTTATGATAGACGACCTTGTAACAAAGGGCACCGACGAACCGTACAGAATGATGACGAGTCGAAGCGAATATCGTCTTTGCTTGCGACAGGACAACGCCGATCTGCGTCTTACGCCCATAGCAATAGAAGTAGGACTTGCGGACAAGGAGAGGATCGCAAGGTTCGAGCGTAAAAAGGCGGATATTGCCGAGGCGGAAGCAAGGCTATCGACTAAAATCGATAAAGAAACGGTTAGTTCTGTCCTCGGTGAGGGTGTGGGTGCTTTGACAGTCGAGCAATTTATTAAACGTACGTCGCTTGTTTCCGCCGAATTTGACAAAATAAGCGATATTTTCGGCGATTTATGCATTCCCGCCGTGCGCGACGTGTTTATTCGCCTTCGCTACGAGGGCTATATAGTAAGGCAAGAAAAAGCGCGAAAGGAGCAAGCGCGGCTCGAAAATATGCCGCTCGATATCGACGATTACGGTAAGGTAAAGGGGCTTCGAACCGAGGCGGCGGAAAAGCTTAACAAAATAAAACCGCTCACAATAGGACAAGCGTCGCGCATAAGCGGCGTCAATCCCGCAGATATAAACGTACTTATACTTACCGTAAAAGAATAAAAAATGAACTTTGGCAAACGCTCGAAAAAAATTTTTTCGACCCTTTCATTTTGCTTGACAGTTCCGACTATGAGTGGTATACTCTATCCAACATAGATCTTTAAGTCGATGCGTGACATCGATAAGATCACGAGATAACAACATATCCGTCCGTGATTTTGTCCTGCCGCATTTACGACAGGATCTTTTTTACGGAGAAGGATATGGACAAGACCATCAAGCCCCAATATGACGAAATAAAAAAGACGGCAGCCGAAATTTATGGCAACTTGTCCGATTTGACTGTTTTACCCGGTTTTTGCGACGTGCATGTGCACTTTCGTGAGCCGGGTTTTTCTTATAAAGAGACTATTCTTACGGGCTCCGAAGCAGCGGCGCGAGGCGGCTATACGGCAGTATGTACAATGCCAAATCTCGATCCCGTGCCCGATTCGATAAATAACCTCAAAGTCCAAACCGACATCATCGCACGCGACGCGATAATAAGCGTCTATCCGTATGGTGCTATCACAAAAGGCGAAAAGGGACTCGAACTTTCGGATATGGAAAGCATTTCAAAAAGCGTTATCGCCTTTTCGGATGACGGCAGAGGGGTTCAGGACGAGGGCATGATGAGGGCGGCAATGCAAAAGGCGAAGTCGTTTGACAAGATCATCGTCGCGCATTGCGAGGTAAATTCGTTGCTTAACGGTGGATATATAAACGACGGCGCTTACGCAAGGGCACACGGGCACAAAGGGATATGCGGCAAGAGCGAATATGCGCAGATCGAAAGGGACATACGTCTTGCCGACGAAACAAAATGCAAATATCATGTCTGCCATATCTCTTGCAAAGAAAGCGTGTCGCTTATCCGCGACGCGAAAAAGAGCGGAGTGGATATAACGTGCGAAACCGCACCCCATTATCTCGTTTTGGACGAAAACGATCTTATCGAGGACGGACGTTTTAAGATGAATCCCCCCCTTCGTTCGCGCGAGGACAAAGAGGCTCTGTTTCAAGGTATCATCGACGGCACAATAGATATGATAGCCACCGACCATGCTCCTCATTCGAAAGAGGAAAAGAGCAAAGGGCTCGCGGGCAGTTCGTTCGGCATCGTGGGCTTGGAGATCGCGTTTCCGCTCATGTACACTCACCTCGTAAAAAAAGGAGCGATCTCTCTCGACAAGCTTATAGAACTCATGGCGATAAATCCGAGAAAGCGTTTCGGCATTCCGCAGGAAGGCTTTTCGATTTGGGATCTAAACGAAGAATTTATCGTCGACAGCGAAAAATTCCTTTCAAAGGGCAGAGCGACGCCGTTTGAAGGCAAAAGACTTTTCGGAGTAAACAAACTCACATTTTTTAACAATAAAATCGTTTATAAAAGTTGATTAATACATAAGGAGTAAATATTATGGCAAAGAGGAAAGACATCAAGAAGATTTTGATCATCGGATCGGGCCCTATTGTTATAGGACAGGCGGCTGAATTCGACTACGCCGGCACGCAAGCTTGTCTTGCGCTCAAAGAGGAAGGCTATCAAGTAGTACTTGTGAATTCGAATCCCGCGACGATAATGACCGACAGTATGATAGCCGACAAGGTTTACATGGAGCCGCTCACTCTCGAATACATAGCGAAGATATTAAGGTATGAGCGTCCCGACGCGATCGTCCCCGGCATAGGCGGACAGACGGGACTTAACATGGCTATGCAGCTCGAAAAGAAAGGCATTCTCAAAGAATGCCGCGTAGAACTTCTCGGAACGAGCAGCACGAGCATAGAGCGAGCCGAGGACCGCGAGCTGTTCAAAGAGCTTTGCCAATCGATAGGCGAACCCGTAATTCCTTCGCAGATAACATACAGCCTCGACGAGGCAATAGAGGCGGCAAAGAATATAGGCTACCCCGTAGTACTTCGCCCCGCATTCACGCTCGGCGGCACGGGCGGCGGCTTTGCGGATAACGAGGAGGAACTCAAAGAGATAGGACACAATGCGTTTATGCTTTCGCCCGTCCATCAAGTGCTTGTCGAAAAGAGCGTAAAGGGATACAAGGAAATAGAATTCGAAGTAATGCGTGACTCCACCGACAAGGCTATAACCATATGCGGTATGGAAAACGTCGATCCCGTAGGCGTACATACGGGCGATTCCATAGTCGTAGCACCCATTATGACGCTTAACGAGCACGACCTCAAAATGCTCAACGACAGCGCCATAAAGATCATAAAAGAGCTCAAAATAGAGGGCGGTTGCAATATTCAATTCGCGCTTCATCCGCATACGAGCGAGTATTATCTTATAGAGGTAAATCCCAGAGTTTCGCGTTCATCTGCGCTTGCGTCCAAGGCGAGCGGCTATCCGATCGCGCGCGTTACCGCAAAAATCGCGGTAGGCATGACGCTCGACGAAATAAAAGTGGGCGGCGGCACTGCTGCCATCGAGCCGAGCCTCGACTATGTTGTAGCAAAGTTCCCGCGTTTCCCCTTCGATAAATTCACTATGGCGTCCAACGTTCTCGGCACGCAGATGAAGGCAACGGGCGAGGTAATGGGCATAGGCTCCAACCTCGAAGAATGTATGCTTAAATCCGTTCGTTCGCTCGAAATAGGCGTTTGCCATTTGCATTTGCATAAGTTCGACAAGATGAGCGACGACGATATAATAGAATACATTTCCAAATTCCGAGACGACAATATCTTCGGGATCACCGAGCTCATAAGGAGAGGAGTGTCGATAGAAAGACTTTTCGAGATAACCGAGATCACACCCTTCTTCCTCGAAGCAATAAAGCATATTGTAGACAAGGAAAACGAATTGAAAGCTCATGTCGGAGACGTGGATGTACTTCTTTCGGCAAAGAAAATGGGCTTTGGCGATAAATATATCTCGCAATTATGGCATACTTCCGAGGAGGAAATATTCGCGCTTCGCAAAAAGCACAATATGTTCCCCGCATACAGAATGGTGGACACAATGCATACGGGAGTTTACATTCCGTACCTTTACTCTTCATATACCGGCAAGAACGATTCGATAAGAACGAACAAAAAGAAGATAGTCGTGCTCGGCGCAGGTCCCATCCGCATCGGACAGGGAATAGAATTCGATTATTCGACCGTTCATGCAGTTGCGACCATAAAGAACTCGGGCTATGAGGCGATAATCATAAACAACAATCCCGAAACCGTTTCCACCGACTACACGATGAGCGACAAACTTTACTTCGAACCGCTCACCGTCGAGGACGTGATGAACATTATAGAATTCGAGAAGCCCGAGGGCGTTATCGCTTCGCTCGGAGGTCAAACTGCCATAAACCTTGCCGCACCGCTCAATGCGCGCGGAGTCAAGATAATAGGCACCGACTGCGAGGCGATCGAAAAGGCGGAAAACCGCGACGTATTCGAAAAGGTGCTTAATTCGCTCAATATCCCTCGTCCGCAAGGCGCTGCCGTTACAAAGATCGAGGACGGCATAAGTGTGGCAAAGAAGATAGGCTATCCCGTGCTCGTGCGTCCGTCGTTCGTGCTCGGCGGCAGAGCAATGCAAATAGTTGCCAACGAAGAACAGCTCAAACGATACCTTAAATCTGCGGTCGAGATAGACGAAGATAAGCCCGTGCTCGTGGATAAATACATAAGCGGAAAAGAGGTCGAGGTGGACGCTATATGCGACGGCAGAGATGTGTTCGTACCCGGTATAATGGAGCTTGTCGAAAGAACGGGTATCCACTCCGGCGACTCCATAAGCGTATATCCCTCGTTCAGCATTTCGGACAAGGTCAAGGGCATAATATTGCAGTATGCAAAAAAGCTTGGACTGGAAATAGGCATAAAAGGTCTGTTCAACATTCAATTTATAGTTGACAAAGACGAAAAAGTGTATATAATAGAAGTAAATCCGCGTTCGTCGCGAACGGTTCCCTTCCTGTCCAAGTCCACAGGTTACAGCCTTGCGGATATTGCTACCGAAGTCATCATGGGCAAATCGCTCAAAGAGCAAGGCATATTCGACATCTATCCGCCCGAAAAGAAGAGATGGTATGTAAAGGTCCCCGTATTCTCCTTCAATAAGATCCGCGGACTCGACGCATATCTTTCGCCCGAAATGAAGTCCACGGGCGAGGCGATAGGTTATGACGACAAGCTTTATCGCGCACTGTACAAGGCGTTGCAGGCTTCAGGCATGAAGCT
>CANQUR010000075.1 GCA_947627075.1 uncultured Clostridia bacterium | reverse complement strand
CCGACTCATCAACCCATCGAGCACCTTACGGGCTTACGCGCTATGCCCGGGCTCGACGTGTTCCGCCCCGCCGACGCAAAGGAAACGGCTGCGGCATTTATAAGCGCGATAAAAACGAACAATCCCACTTGCATAGTCGAATCCAGACAGGATCTGCCCGTGTTGCTTACGTCAAGCGAGGAAGCGCTTAAAGGCGGCTATGTTATAAGCGATATGAAAAACTTTACGGGTATCATCATGGCGTCGGGCTCGGAAGTCGCCGTAGCGATCGAGGCACAAAGGCTCCTTGCTCTTCACGGAATAAAGGTGCGCGTGGTTTCGATGCCGTGTTTCAGACTGTTCGACGAGCAAAGTGAAGATTATAAAGAAAGCGTTTTACCTTCGGCAATAAGGGCGAGAGTTGCGGTCGAGGCGGCTTCGTCTTTGTCTTGGGGCAAATATGTCGGGCTTGACGGAGCGTATATTTGCCTCGATACGTTCGGTAAATCCGCGCCCGCAAAAGAACTGTTCGAATACTACGGATTTACTGCCGAAAACGTTGCCTCTGTTACCGAAAAGTTGATTAAAGGCAAAAATAAAAATGTATAAATTTTTCGCTTTTATAAATCGCATGAGATATATAAACAGGTGGAGCCTCATGCGTAGCTATTTTAACGAAAACGTAGCGGAACATTCGCACAATGTGGCTATTTTGGCTCATGCGCTTTGTATAATACAAAATAAGCTTTTCGAAGGTAAGCTCGACGCAGATCGTGCCGCCGTGATAGCATTATATCACGAAACGAGCGAGGTTTTAACGGGAGATTTGCCCACTCCCATAAAGTATTTCAACAACAGCATTACCAACGCGTACAAAGAGCTCGAATATGAAGCCGAAAAAAAGATCATACGCCAGCTTCCTAATGAACTTAAAGATGAATTTGCAAATTTTATAGTCGATAAGACAAGCGATGAATACAAAATAGTAAAATGCGCCGATAAGCTTGCGGCTTATATAAAATGTATCGAGGAAATAGAGGCGAGCAATCCCGAATACAGCGCGGCAATAGTAAGTCAGGAGCAATGGCTGAATAACTGCGAGTTTCCTTGCGTAAAATATTTTTTGGATAATTTCATAAAAGCGTTTTATTTGTCTTTGGATAAACTTCAATCCGAAGATCAATAAAAAAATAAGTATAAATACAAAAAAGCCCCCAAAGATCGTTCTTTGGGGCTTTTCAAGTGTTTTCTTCATATTATGTCAGATATAATAAGCGACTATAAGTTGGTTTGTGCAAAAAGATTGGCAAGCGCGTCGGTCATTTTGTCCGTTTCTTCGTCGGATATGGTAAAGGAAGGAGTAATACGCAAGGTGTTGTGGTCCGTTTGATCGAGCAAAAATCCTAAACTTTCCATTTGCCCTATTACCTTTGCCGCTTTAAGGTTGGGAGTCAATTCTATGCCGATAAGCAATCCTATGCCGCGTATATCTGTGATAAAGTTGTGCTTTTTCAACTTGCTTAATTTGCTCATAAGGTATTCGCCTTTGGCTTGCACTTCGGTCAAAAGTCCCGCTTTAAGGCGCTCTACAACCATTATTGCGGCAGTACAAGCAAGAGAGGAAATTCTGAATGCGCTTATGCGGTCGGAAGGGGATAGCGAAGAGGATATTTCCCCGCGCGCAAGGACGGCGGCAATGGGAATGCCTGCGCCCAAACCACGTGCGATCATTACTATATCCGGTTGAATGCCGTATTGCTCATATGCGAACATTGTGCCCGTTCTGCCTATACCGATACCTGTTTCATCGTAAATGATCAAAGTATCTTGGGATTTGCACATGGCATACGACGAGATAATAAACTCGTATTGCGTGATTTTAAGCCCGCGTTCTACTTCTATGGGAGTAAAGATGACCGCACAAACGTCGTCGGTAAGCGCTTTTTTGAACTCTTTCGGATCGGGTTTTACCACAATGATGTTTAGGTTTTCGTTTTTGAACAGCTCGTATCTCGATGAGGACGCTTCCGTAACTATCAAAATAGTATTGCGCGTATCCTTTGCTTCCGCACGGTATTTGCGTATCATTGTGCCCACAATTATATGAGTATCGAAAATGCTGTTGCAAAAGCAAGCTTTCGAAAAAGCCGTGCCTTCACATAGCGTTTGTGCAAGCAATGAATGTAGCTCATTGTAATAAAGATTCGAACAGCCTATAAATTTTTCGGATTGCTCTTTAATTGCTTCGGTGAGCATAATGTCCTTGTAACCGAGGCAATTTTCTCCCAAATCCGCTACGAAGTCAAGATAGGCGCGGTCGTTGGTGTCATATAAATAATTACCTTCGCCACGGCAAAAGCACAAGTTATGGCGAGGGTAGGTAATTATCGAATATCTATTGTCTATTTCTTTTATTTGCGAAAAGTCCATATATCAATATTATATGATATTTTACTTAATTTGGCAAATCCTTTATATGGCTTGCATTGTGAAATTTAGGGAGCGTCATGCCGTTTTGGATGAAATGATCTCAATTTCTCTATTATTTCGTGTATATTCGCCATTGACCGAAAAAACTTTATTTGTCATCGACAAGGAACGATTCAAACAACTCGTTGTCTGGAATGGGAAACGAACCGTTAAGTTTGAATTCTTCATTCGAAACGCTTGTGCAGGTGATGTTGCCGAGAAGAATTATGGATATCTTATAGCTTTCTTTTGTAGTTGTCTTTATGATATTCCAATTTTTATCCATTTCTACGGTGCATTCTACTTCGAGGTATTCGGCATCCGATCTGCTTCCTGCCATGGCCCGTACTTCACGCTTAAGATATTCGGCACAATTGGGAGACAAAACGAATCTATAAGTAAAATTCTCACTGTCTATACGCTCGGAAGAGATGACCGTTGACGGACTTATAATGTATTTGAATATCTCGTTTGGCTTAAGCCCATATTTTGTGTAATAATCATTGGAAGAAATTTTGTTTACGGTATCGTTCCAAGTGGCTGTGATTGTCGCTTGGTCGATCTTTTTATATGACCTAACCAAAATATTATCGCCGCGGAAATATTTTTGTTCGCCAACTTTTTTCAATGTGGAAACGCTCAAAGCTTCGCAAAACAAGACGCCGTTATCATAGATTCGCTTGTTGCGAACTTGTTGCTTTGTACCCACTGCTGTGACCTCTCCGCTGTATAACGCCTCCCAAGATTGGGTGTGATTGAATTTATAAGCTGCAAATTGAAGATTTTCGATTGGCGAATAGTCCGAAGGTGAGGCGCCTAATGGGGGAGCTTTTTCATTTATAAGTAAAGACGGAATAGTTGAGGTCTCTTTTGTCGGCTCATCATGGCGACACCCTGTTGCGAATGGTATGACCATAATGATAAGCATGATCGATATTATTATTTTCTTCATTTTATCTCCGTGAAAACGTTTATGTTTTCATTATATCATGTTTGAGCCCAAAATCAAATCAAAAATGAATTAAATCGCTGAAAATTTGCTTTTAACGGCAAAAATAATACTATATTGAGCGATTATCGGAGTAATATTTCAATAAAATAGTATTTTATTATGTAAACAGTAACTCATTAATTTTCTAAAAGAAAATATATTCGCTTTTATTGCTTGATAAAGAAATCGAAATATGCTAAAATATCGATATATGCTCGAAGTAAAGAATGTTAAGATAGAATATTACGGCGACATCACCACCTTAAACGTGTCCTTTAACGTAGGGATAACGCTTATTCTCGGAGAAATAGGCTCGTTCAAGACTTCGCTTTTAAGGATAATAGGCGGAATAAAGGAAATCGAAGAAGGGGAGATCGTTCTTGACGGAAAAAATATCGAAGAACTTTCGCCTAAAGCTCGAGACATAATTCTCGTAAGCGCCGATACGATGCCTTTTGGCGGAAAAGTAAAGAATATTCTCATAAAGCCGTTGACTATGCGTGGCATAAACAAGGATAAGGCCAAGTCCATGGTAGAGCAAGCGGTAAATTTGTTCGCTTTGGATATGGAAAAGAGAACCAAAAAGCTTTCAAAAAAAGAATTGATTTCATTTTTTCGCGCAAGGTTATATTTAAGAAATACCGAGATCACCTTGTTTGACGAGCCGTATCATTTGCTCGGCGATGACGAGGCAATAACTGAGATGATAAGGAGTCGCGGCGGTTATACCATAGTAACGTCCTGCGACGGCTCGGATATCAAAAAATTGAAGCCGGACCATATCATAGTATGTAGGCGAGATAAAATATTGCAACAAGGTCCGATGGAGCAAGTGCTTTCTTCGCCTGTGGATAAATATACCCAATTACTTCTCGATATGTAAAGTCGCGCCGTAATGAACGACGCGACTCGAATCAAATTTTCATTTGTTGCTCGCAGGCGGTAAATTTCTTTTTTGCTTGATTGATTTTCGGCATCGGCGCGGTATCGGTCGGGTATAAACCTCTTTCCTGCATATACAAGAAGGCGTCATATTGATCTTCCGCACATTCGCTGAGTTGATTGTCTATGAGATTTCGTAACTTCGGGCAAGAAGCTTCGCATAGCGCGGTCCCGTAAAGCTTGATAAGAGCTTTTTGTGATCCAAGTACGTCTGAAATGATTTCCTTATCCGACAGCTTGCAAACGTCCTGCGCGAATTCGGTACAGCTACAGTTCTTTGGACAGTCGCTGTAATTGGAATTTTTTTTCGGCTTCGACGACGACCCTGTGTTTTGAGTCTTTGTGTTAAAGTCGGTGATAGAAGTGGTGTTTCTTTGCGTAGAACTTCTTTTTGTTTGTGTGTTATTAGGCATATTCGATCCTCCTTTTATGCGTTGGAATTGAGATAGCTGAGTAGGCTCTCAAATCTGATCCTGTGGTTGTTGGCATAGGTCCCGAGCTTTTCTTTAAGCGTGGGATCTTGACATTCCGATACATAATTGCAGCATTTGCGATAGGCAAGGTTTTCGCTGTCAAGGAGTTCGGAAATTTCTTGCAAATTTTTACTTGTCATTTTAATGACCTCCGTTTTATTTTTATAAACCAAGTATTTGCATTTGCAAAATTTTTATTCATGAAGTATACTATAGTCGAGAGGTTTTATGAGAGAAATTACCGAAATATCTTCGCAAAAGAAAAAAGGCGACAGACTCAATATTTTTATTGACGGCAGTTTTGCCTTCGGAGTCGAATATGCTACGGCAGTCAAGTTTGGTTTGAAGGTAGGCAAGCTACTTACAGATGATGATATTGGCGCTATTTCAAAAGAGGAAGGCGAAGTGTCGGCATTCAATAGAGGTTTGAAATATTCCGTAAAACGAACTGTGAGCGAAAAACAAATGCGCGATTATTTGGCGCGGCATGACTATTCATCCGAGGCTATCAATGCGGCAATAATCAAACTTAAATCATATGGATACGTCGATGACGCAAAATTCGCCCAAGCCTATGTGGCATCTTATTCAAAGGAACGTGGCGCAAAGCGGTTGACGTTCGAGTTGAAAAAAGCCGGAGTGAGCGACGATACGCTAGAGACGGCGTTGAGTGCAGTCGATGAAGGAGAGTCTTGCGATCGGTGTGTACAAAAATATTTGCGAACTCACAAGAATGCGGATAGACAAAAATTGATAAATTATCTTTTGTATCGCGGATTCGATTGGGATGATATCCGCGAGGCGTTGAAGGAAATGGATTATGAAATTGATTAAAGGTGTAAAAATAGGAAATGTCAACGATGGCTTTACCGGCGTTACGGTTATAACATTTGAGGACGGTTGCGTATGTGGTTGCGATGTCAGAGGCGGCGCACCCGGCACGCGTGAGACTGCGCTTCTTGCGAGCGATAAGGCGAATGAGCATGTCGATGCGATAGCGCTTTGCGGTGGCTCGGCATATGGTCTTATCGCGGCTTGCGGCGCTATGAATGCATTGAAGGAACAAGGCAAGGGCGTACGAGTCATGGATAAAATAGTGCCGATCGTTCCGTCGGCTGTGATCTACGACTTGAATGATGCCGAATATCACTTTCCGACCGAAGACATGGGGTATAGAGCCGTTATTATGGCTACCGATGAATTTAACGGAGGAAGAATAGGCGTCGGAAAAGGCGCGACCGTTGGTAAAATTCTCGGCATAAAGAATTGTTCTCTGTCGGGAGTGGGAATAGCGGTGGCAAAGGCAGATGATGCCGAAGTTATTGCGATCATGGCTGTAAACGCATTTGGTGACGTTCGTAAAAACGGAAAAATAATCGCCGGAGCAAAGTGCGGAGAAGAATTTGTCGACACTCTTGAACTGTTAAACCATGAGGTGCCTAATGTGGCGGGCGCCAATACGACGATAGGCTGTGTTATTACCGATGCAAAGCTTACCAAGGTACAAGCAAATAAGCTCGCTTCTGTTTCTCATAACGGTCTTGCGCAGACGATATTTCCCGTGCATACCGATCTTGACGGCGATACCATATTTTGCGCGTCGGTGGGCGATAAGTCAGTGGATATGATAAAATTACAGGTGGCTTGCGTCAATGCGGTAAAAAACGCTATTTGGAATGCGGTGACACTATGATAGGCGCCGATATAGTTGAGATCAAAAGAATAGAACGCGCGATAAAGAGCGTAAATTTTTTACAAAGAGTTTTTACTGAAAATGAGCGCAATTATGCTCAAAGCAGACCGATACCTTTGCAGACCTATGCCGGATTATATGCGGCGAAGGAGGCAGTGTCAAAGCTTTCCGGCAAAGGGTTTAGAGGCTTTTCGCTTGGTGATTTGGAAATTTCTCATACCGATCTCGGGGCTCCGTTTCTGATTATGTCTGACAAGATCAAAGACCTTTTTAACGGAGAAGTAAGCTTGAGTATTTCGCATGAAAAAGAATATGCTTTTGCGGTCGCAAGCTATGAGCCTGTAAAGATCATTCCCATGATTCCGGGGAAAGAGATCGACGACGGCGACTTGACGCTTATGAAAAGAGAACGATTTACTCATAAGGGCGATTATGGCAGGGTTTATGTGATTGGCGGAAGCTCGCATATGGTTGGAGCTCCGCTGATATGCGCAGAGGCTGCATTAAGGTCGGGCGCAGGGCTTACGACGCTTTGCGTTCCGTACTCACTGATTGGAGCGTACAGGAGCAGAGTAAAAGAAATCATGTTAAATGATATATCCGATTTAGACGGAGAGATGAATTTTGACATATCTGCGCTTTCGGAGATTTGTGCAAAAGCCGATTCGATCGCAATAGGAATGGGAATGGGCAAAAATTCGGCATTGAAGGACATCCTTCGATTTATACTATGTAATTTCGGAGGCGTTCTTATATGCGATGCCGACGCCATAAATGCAATGGCGTTATCGCCCGAGCTATTCGATATTCAACGAAAGTGTTCGCTCATTCTTACTCCGCACGTAGGAGAATTCAAAAGATTGAGCAAGGCGCTCGATATTGATGCTCCGAGCGATATGGCTCTAAAGCTTAATGCCGTTATAGCATACAAAAGTGCATATACTCTTGTAACGAATGGTGTGACGGATTATAAGATAACCTCGGGTTGCGCGGCAATGGCGAAAGGAGGG
>CANQUR010000074.1 GCA_947627075.1 uncultured Clostridia bacterium | reverse complement strand
AAACGGCATTGCAAGGGTATGCCGAATAAGCTATAAGCTAAATCTATAGGGATGTATGATTTAGCAAAAATGAGTCCGCTTGGGCTCATTTTTTATACTCAAAAATATTTTGAAAAAATCATTGTAAATCCATTGACAACTACTATTTAATAGGGTATAATAATATCAAAAAAAACGAAAGAGGAAATATTATGAGAAGAGCATTTGTTGAGTTGCCATTGTTCCGTTCTAAATGGGAAAGCTTGGGGTTGGACGATGACGATTATCATCGACTACAAGACGAACTTTTGGCGGATCCCAAGGTCGGAGCAGTTATGCAGGGGACGGGTGGCGTTCGAAAGATGCGTTTTGCTTTCGAACATAAAGGTAAAAGTGGCGGTGTGCGAGTTATTTATGTAGATTTTGAGGTTGAGAAATTTATTTGCTCACGGCATATACTAAAGCGGAAAAAAGCAACTTGACGAAAGAAGAAAGGAACGAATTAAAAAGATTGGTAACAATAATAGAAAAACAACTTGAAGATAGCGAATAATTTGGTTGGAGGTGTGGCAATGAACTTTTTCAATGAAATAAAATTGGGATTAGAACAGGCGATCGACTATAACGACGGAAAGTTGAAGGCAAGAAGAGTAGTCCGAAGCGTATCGCCTTTGGAAACTTTTACATCAACAGAAATTAAAGCTATAAGGAAAAGCACGGGAATGACTCAATCTTTGTTTGCGCAATTTATGGGTGTTTCGGTCAAGACGGTGGAAGCTTGGGAGTCGGGCAAAAATCGACCGGAAGGTTCTGCGCGAAGAATGCTTGCGCTAACGCGAAAAGATCCACAGTTTCCCAAAACGTCCGGAATTATCGATTGATATTATCTACTCTTTGAACGATACAGGACTTAATTTGAAATGAAAATGAAAAGGGCGACGCTTTTTTTACGTCGCCCTTTGACGTGTTTTGAACTTTTTTCCTTTGTAGGCGAAGCGGGTTATACAAATATCGCCGTTACCGCAAAGCCTATAAGCGCCGATATGAGCATATATGGCATGGTTATGCCGTTATTAAATATCAATATTACGCACATGAGCGCCGCGACCGTAAGCACGCCCCAGGTAAAATCGAATAAAAACGTTACGGCTTTGAGTTTTATTCGGCGTTCCGCGAGGGTCAGTCCCACGAAACAAAATCTGCTTATGCCCCCTATAAAGAAGCAAAAAGCGCAAAGGAGCAAGCTCATCATCATTTGAACAGCCTCTTTAATAATGGTACTTTGGGCGCGGAATATTTTACTCCGTCTATTTCGCCTTCGAAGCAAAAAGAGCCGTCCTCAACGTCGAATTTTATTATTTTTAGGTTTTTGCCCGATATTTCCATTTCGCCGCACGAGGATATAACGATTATTTTATCGTCCGAAGAGGATATTACCTTTTCTATTCCGTTCATCGAACATGAAGTGCGGTCGTTTATCGAAAACGAATGTGGTTTTTTGATCTCTTTTTCCATAAAATCTCCTTGTTATCTTTCTGAATGAAACAGCGACGGGTGCTTCTCGGACATGAGAAAGTCGTCGAACGAGTAAAGCCCGTACGGCTGATTTATAAGCCACCGTGCCGCCTTTATTGCACCGTCGGCAAACAGCTTTCGGTCTGCCGCGGAGTGGGTGAGCGTAATGGTTTCGTTATCCAAACCGAATATCACCTTGTGCTCTCCGACCACGCTTCCGAGCCGCAAGGAATGTATCTCGCTTGCGCCCGAAGCGGCTTTTAGCATAAGCGCCGTGCCCGAAGGCGCGTCCTTCTTTTTGGCGTGATGAGTTTCAATGATCTCGCACCTGCCTATGCCTTTCAGCGACGAGCACAGCTTTAACAAAAGGTTTATTCCTATGCTCATGTTGCCCGATTTTAGCACCGCATGATGCTTCGCACATTCCGAGATCAACCTATTGTCCTCGTCCGATTGACCTGTTGTGGCTATCACGAGCGGACAATTGAGCTTGTCTGCAAGCGCAGTTACCTTTGCGGTGGCGGTGGCGGACGAAAAGTCTATAATTACGTCGGATGGAGCCTCGTCGATACGCGACGAGCACGCGCAACCGGATAAGGTAAAGTCGTCGGGCAACGAATGGGCGAGGATTTGACCCATTTTGCCCGATATGCCGAAAATAAACAATTTTATCATAATAATTTGAGCTCCTCGATCGCGGATCTGACCAAAAGGCGACCGCTTTCGC
Source organism: uncultured Clostridia bacterium (assembly GCA_947627075.1). GTDB lineage: Bacteria > Bacillota > Clostridia > Christensenellales > Pumilibacteraceae > CAG-552. The sequence continues at coordinate 5,516 of CANQUR010000074.1, read as the reverse complement.
TTATTTCCGTCATGGGCAATCTCGGCGCGCCGAGTTTTATGCCCAGCATTTCGAGCGCCGCTCGGACGGGAATGGGGTTGACTTCGCTAAACAATGCGTCTATAAGTGGTAAAAGTCGTAATTGTAGCGTGCCTGCCTTTATAAAATTGCCGCTCAAAATCAGATCGGTCATACGGGAAACCAAATTCGGAGCAACGTTTGCAACGACCGAGATCACGCCTTTCGCGCCCATGCTCATGGACGGCACGGTCAGGGCGTCGTCGCCGCTGTAAACGTCTATGCCATAGGCGAGGCAACGCTCTATTTGCACCATATTGCCGCTCGCTTCTTTTATTCCCGAGATGTTTTTTATTTCGGCGATCTGCTTCATGGTGTCGGGCAAAAGATTGAAACCTGTTCTGCCCGGCACGTTGTAAACTATAATGGGGTGAGATACGCGCTCGGCGATATAACGATAATGTTCTATCGCTCCGTGTTGCGTGCACTTGTTATAAAACGGAGTGACGATGAGCAAGGCGTCCGCACCCCACTTCTCCGCAAGAATACAATTTTCGACTACCGTCTTTGTGTCGTTGCCTCCCGTTCCCACGATAAGAGGCAAAGAAGAAAATTTGCGCACAAAGCGTACAAAACTTTCCTTTTGCTCGGCAGTAAGCGTGCTTGCTTCGCCCGTGGTGCCCAGCGCAACGAGCGCGTTTACCCCTCCGCTTATCACTTTTGTCAAAAGCTTTTCTACTTCGCCAAACATTATACCGTTTTGATCGCATGGCGTTGCGAGCGCTACTCCGGTCCCTTTGAATACAGACATTATTTTTCTCCTTATAAAAGCAATTCCGCTATTTGGACCGCGTTGGAAGCGGCGCCTTTTCTTAAATTATCGGCAACTATCCAAAGGCAAAAGGTGTTTTCTTCACTTTCGTCCCGTCTTAATCTTCCCGCAAGCACGCCGTCGCGTTCCACGGCGTCGAGCGGAGTGGGCGAATCGAGCAAAGTTACCGATGGTGCGGAGGAAAGACATTCGCTTATTTCACCCAAAGTGGCGGGCTTTATAAGTCTTATGTTGACCGAAGCTCCGTGACAGTTTGTTATCGGAACACGCACACAGGTCGCATTTACGCTTATTTGCGGCGAAAGTATCTTGTGCGTTTCGTTGACGATTTTCATTTCCTCCACCGTGTAACCGTTTGTCATATAAGTATCTATTTTCGGAATGAGGTTGTTTTTTATGGGCACGGGAAATATGCGACATTCGCCCGATACAAGATCCTCGAGCGCCGCAGAGCCTGCTCCGCTTACCGATTGATATGTGCTTACTACCATTCGATTTATTCCGAATTTTCTGTAAATAGGCGAGACTACTGTAAGAATTTGCGCCGTTGTGCAATTCGGATTTGCGATTATGCCGTTATTCATAAGGACTGCCGAGGGATTTACCTCGGGGATCACGAGCGGCACGTTTTCGTCCATTCGCCAAGCGGAAGAATTATCTATGACGACGGCGCCCATAGTGGAAAAGATACGAGCGAACTTTATACTGACGTCGCTTTCTACGGCAAATAATGCAATATCGCACGGGTGATTGTATATATTGGCTTGAGTAAGTTCAAATACGTCCTTTTTTCCGAACGGAGTGTCCGTTTTACAGGCATTAAATGCGTACAAGACAAGCTCTCCCACGGGAAAATTGCGCTCTTTCAAAACTTTCAGCATGGTTTTGCCCACAAGCCCGGTCGCGCCTACGACGGCGACGGTATAATTTTTCTTCATAATATCCTCCGTCAGATGTTTATGTACTTTACAATATGTAAAAAATCGCCGTAAAAGAACAAAAAAACGAAAATGTTCAAAGCATAATTTTCCGTTTTTACATAGCAAAACAATTGAATTTTTTTGCGAAATGAAGTATAATGATTATACGGGCGTTTTTTGCCCGTAGCACAGAGGAATAATTTATGGTCAAAAATTTGGTAGATAAGCTTTCGGTCGACGAATACAATCACGAATATCTCGTAAAGAATTATCAAGAAGGCGGCAGATTCAAGCTTTTCAGTAATGTCTTTTTCGGGAAGATAGGGGCGATGAGCAAGGCGAATTGGATGATGCTTTTGTTTTGTATCCCCGCCTTTGCGGTGTTGTTTTATGCGGCTTACAGGGCTACGAGCATAGAAGCGTTTACGCCGTTTTCTTCGAACTTCGGACTCGGTTATCCCGTGGTGAACAATGCGAACGAGATATACGAGGGTTTGATGTTCAAAAACAATATGTTCAGAGCGCTATTGCTCATTCCTTGTATAATAATAGGCTTTTTGGGACTTGCGGGCGCGTTCAATATAATCAAGTACGAATGCCTCGGATTCAACGTCAAGATAATCAAGACCTTTTTTAAGGGCTTGAAAAATAATTTCGTCACCTTTATGTGGCTGGGACTTGTTAATGCGCTTGTATTTTTTCAGCTTGTAATGGCTTGCAATTTTTACGGCAATCAAGATCTTGCGCTCGCCTGGAAAATAGTGACGATAACCTTGAGCGCGATAGCAATGGCGTTTTGCGCGATTCTCTCGCTATATGTAATGACTCAAGCGGCATTATACGACTTGCCGCTACTGAAAATGCTTAAAAATGCTTTTTGGTTGACAGTGGCGTTCGGACTGCAAAATTTCTTGATCTTTATCATGTCGCTTGTACCCGTCGGATTGCTGTTTTTGATGAATGTATCGGGATTTTTGCAATTGATAGTGATAATGGTTTGCGCCATGATAGGCTTTTCTTATATCATTTGCATTTGGACGATATATTCTCATTACGTCTATAATGCCGCGTTCGGCGCAGTTATCGAGAGCAAAACCGGCAAGGGAAAAAGGAAGAGCAAACATGCTCAAAGGGCGTGAACATGTATGAGGTCCTTGCGCATTATTACGATCTGTTTTCGGTAAAGCAAGATTGGATAGAGTTTGCGGTGCGTGCCGTAAAAGGCAAGGGCAAGGGCGCGGACGTGGGTTGCGGAACGGGGAACGTCGCGCTTGCGTTGAGTCAAGAGCATGAGGTCGTGGCTATCGATTCCTCTCGGGAGATGTTGTCTATCGCTTCGGAAAAGTTTTTGAAGGCGGGCAAAAAGATCCCCGTGGTTTTACAAAAAGCCGAAAATTTCAAACTGAATTTCAAAGCGGAATTCATAACCGCCATGTGCGATGTGGTAAACTATATCAAAGAACCCTTGAAATTTTTCAAAGCGGCTTACGATAACCTCAAAGAGGGTGGATCGCTTGTGTTCGACATCAGTAGCGAATATAAGCTCAAAAGCATTATCTCAAACAACACATTCAGCGAAACGCGGGACGAGGTCACTTATATTTGGGAAAATTTCCCCCATAAGGATCATGTCGATATGACCGTTACGTTTTTTATTCCCGCGGGCAACGGCTTATTCAAAAAGGCAGTGGACGTTCAAAGACAATATATTCATTCCTCAAAGAAGATACAGGACGCTCTTGAGGAATGCGGCTTTTCATTCAAGACTCGAGATAAATCGGACAGGATATACTTTGTTGCAAGGAAGGATACCAAATGACAAAATTAGATTTTGATATCATAGGCGCTGCCGAAAAAATGCTCAAAAAAGGCGACTATATTTCCGCATTGCACTATTATTTTCTCGAACGCAATACGGGCAACAAGGCGGTCTACAAAAATATAGCCGATACTTACGGCGCGATGGGTATATTGACCGAAGCAATAAAATATTATTTGAAGGCATATGCCGAGGACAAGGAAGACGAGGAAGCGTTGAACGGTCTCATATATTGCTATAAGGACATAGACGAGGAAGCTTCCTATTATTATTTGAACATGGCGATGCGCCTTGTCGGCGAACATGATTATGAAGAATATGACGACGAAGATGAGGAGCTCGACGACGTGCTGTTAAAGCAAATGTCCGACTCCAAGAAGCCTCTTACCGTTCATGATAAACGAGATCAAAGCGATCTTTTGGAAGAAGCTTACCAAATGATAGAGGACGGGGATCACAAGGCGGCGAAAAAAATTTTGGATCAGATCGATCCCGAATCCTATCAATACAGCGACGCTTTGCTTGCGCTTGCGTCCATTGAACCCAAAGCGGACAGTCCCAAAACGATCAAACTTGTGGAACGCTCGCTTGAGGTCAATCCGAAAAGCGTCAAGGCACACCTTTTCAGAATAGTTTATTATGCGCATAAAAAGAATGCAGATAAGCTTGAGAGCAGTTTGGGTGCGCTCGAGTCTCTCGATCTGACCGATGCAGACGATTTGACTAAAGCGGCTTTGTGTTTATGCAATTTCAATCGCTATGAGTCGTCCGAAAAATTTATTATGCGTAAACTCAAAATGACGCCGTACGATAAGATCATGCTTTTGTGCCTGAGCTCGGTGAACTATGCAAAGGGGGATATCCAAGGCGCGCTCAAGGTGGCAAACAAGGTCAGCTCGATCTATCCCGACGATATCGAGACAAAGGAAATGATCTTGAGGATCATGTCGATGGAGGGTGCGAACTTACCCGAGGAAATGATAAAGCAAAAGCAAGAATGGACGCAGTATATCAAAAATTTGTTTTTGGACGACTCCAATGACATAACTTCTCCCGAAAGCATAATGAAGATAAAATGGCTGCTCCAAAACGACGACGACGTGTATTTGCAATCCGCCGTATGCGCCTTTATCACCGGAATGCCCGAATACGAAGAAATAGTCAACGATCTGCTTATCGATCCCTTCACGCAAATCATAGTCAAAAAGCAGGTATTGTTGCGCCGTATCTGCGATCCGAAGATCAAAACGGTCGATTATGTGGTCTCCAATCTATTCAGGACAGTCAAGATCCGACATCCGCGAGTTCCGAGCAATCTTAAATTCGCATACTACTATGTGTTTATTGCTTTGGCGATTACCGAAGTGCATTTCGAATCGATTTTGGACAGATCTTTCAAAAAGCTTTCCGATAAATATAAGGCGTGCACGGATGAAGCCAAAAAGGATCTTCCAATAAACGCGTTGGCTGCGATACTCTATTATTTTCTCATGGATATAACCGAACCCTTAAGTTGCAGCCTCTTTGAGTGTGACATAGAAGATTTTAATAAGGCTGCAAAGATGCTCAATATAGAAGGTATCGAGGATGTATAATTTTGATAAAATGTTTTCCGATTTCATTGTGAGCAAGGGGCACGTCCATGAGGATGAGTTCAACGAAGCTTATGAGGAGTGGCTGCACAAACGAATAGATAAGTTTGGCTGTTCGCCCGCGGAAATTTTGGATAAGATGACTGACGCCGAAATGGTCGCCGAACTGAAAGAGGAATGCGAAAACGATTGCCCGTCCTTTACGGTAATGGAAAATCTCGAAAAACGCGCTCCTATCGAGCTATTGACGCCGTTATTGTACGAAGAAAATCAAACGCTCGTCTATTGTGCCGCTGAACTACTTCGCAATCTCGACAAGATCCCTCTTGACGCTTTCGTCGATATAATGACCGAAA
>CANQUR010000073.1 GCA_947627075.1 uncultured Clostridia bacterium | reverse complement strand
ATTGAGCGAGCAAAGGCGTCTGTGCGGCATTTTAAGCGGGACGTTCAAAATGCCGCACAGACGCCTTTGCTCGCTCAATCTATGCTCGTATTCTTCCGCAGGCATTATGCACGGATTATAATAATAGACCGTAACCTTGATTTTTGGCATGAGAAATTCAAGCACACTGCTCGAACACGGCGCGCAACAACTGTGCAACAGCAATCTTTTGCCGCCGCAACCTTCCAAGATCTTTTCCGCTTGCTCGTAAAAACCCGCCATAGTTATATGGTTCCTTTCAAAACAGCGTTTCGGAGTTTGATCCCGGCTTTATTTTGAGTATCTCCTCGGATGTAAGCCCTGCTTCGGATTGCGATTCCTCGCGTTCCATAGCCTCGGCAATATCCTTCGGTATCTCATTCTTTTTCGGTTCGTCTTGATCGGGACTATAAGTCGACTTCGTATTGTCTGAGCTCTTCGGAATAGACTCGTCTTTTTCCTCAAACGAAACAAAGGCGCCTCGCCAATTGAGGTCGATTGTATCCGTTTGTCCGTTACGATGCTTGGCTACGATGAGTTGAACTGCATTGCGTTCCTCGTCGGTGACGTTCTTGTCCGCGTCGCTGTATTGCCTGTAAAGGAACATGATTATGTCCGCATCTTGTTCGATCGCGCCCGACTCACGCAAATCGCTCATTACGGGGACCTTTTCCTTTCGATCTTCGACCTTACGCGAAAGTTGGCTCAATAGAAGAATGGGCACATTGAGTTCCTTTGCCGCGACCTTTAACGTTCTTGTTATCTCGCTTATTTCCTGCTGACGATTTTCCACGCGCTTTCCTGCCGACATGAGTTGAAGATAATCGATCATAACTATGTCGAGTCCTCTTTCGCGCTTCAATTTACGACATTTACTTATGATGTCCACCGGCGATGTGTTTGACGTATCGTCGATAAATATGCTCGCTCTATCGAGTTTGGTCTTTGCAAGCATGAGTCTGTTCCATTCCGATTCGTTAAGATCGCCCGAATTGGCTTTTGTCATATCCACCTTCGCCACCGAACAAAGCATTCTGCGTGCAAGCTGTACCGCCGGCATTTCGAGCGAAAATACCGCGGCATGAATGGGCACCTTTTTGCCCGTTTGAGTAGTGCGTTCCGAAAAGGCGGCGGCTTGAATAAAGTTCATGCCTATACTCGTCTTTCCTTGACCGGGACGAGCGGCAATTATGATAAGGTCGCCGCTTTGAAAACCGTTCAAAAGATTATCGAGCCGCTTAAAACCCGTAGGTATGCCACGAAAGAAAAGCGGATCGCGTTCTATCATCTCCATACGCTCGATCGCCTCGCCGACAGATAGCGACAACGGCTTGAGCGTAGAACGAAAATTGCCTTCGCCCAATGCGAAGATCTCCTTTTCGGCAAACGACATGGAATCCTCGTTGCCCGCATATGCGACGTTTGCGATCTTGTTCGCAGAGTCGATTATCTTGCGGCGAAGCTTGTTTTGCTTGACTATTTCGAGATAATGCATATAATTCGACGCAGACGGTACTATATTGCTGAGCGTAGTCAAATAATTCAATCCGCCCACCGCTTCCATACTGCCCATGCTTTCAAGTTCCTGCACAAGAGTGATGATATCTATGGGCTTATTGTCCGAATATATGCGTTTCATCGCTTCGAATATGATTTGGTGAGCCGAAGTATAAAAATCCTCCGGTTCGAGCCCGGACAAGATCTCATTTGGCACGTAATCGTCTATCAAAACACAGCCGAGCAAAGCTTGCTCCGCCTCGTTGTTTTGCGGGACGATCCTCGCCTTTACATTCGGATGTTCTCTATTTATGGGCATCCTCGTCCTCCCTTTGTTTCGGGTTCAAGATCTCCTCGATCGTGACCTGTCTCCCCAAAGCGTCGTCATCGGGCTTTTGAACGTTCTCGTTCAAAGAGACTTCTTCGCTTTTTTCGTTTCTTTTGTGCTTCGACGCGGCAAAAAGGATAATGACCGCCACGGTTCCCAAAATTATGGGAACGATGAACCAGCCGTTTGCCATCGCCTTGTATGTTATCTCTATATCGGAAATTGTCGTACTTTGCATATCCCATACAAGACAAGAAGCGTTTGATCCGTCTTGCGCTCCCAATAATCCCCTCAATTGCCTATTTTCGCGAACCGCATTTTTTGAATCGAACGATTCGGATACGGCGAAATAAAATCTCGACCGTATCGCATCTCCGTCTATTCTCAACGCCCTGTTGTCGATTCCGCTCAACAAGTCGTCTACGGCTACTCGCGCGTCCGCCCACAAAGATTCCATCCATTCGGGAGCGGCGAATTTGAAATTGCGCAATATCGTAAAGAAGCCGAATTTTCTGTCAGCCTCTCTGGTCATATCCGGCATTTGCTCGAGCGAAAAGCAAAATTTAGTAAAATCGTAGCCGGGGATTGAGTCTATATACGAAAATTCTACGCCGATCTTTTTGTTTATTGCGTCGATAAGCGCGTCGACCTCTTCATGCGAAAGAACGGCTTGCCCGTTTATATTGTCCCGTAAGCCTATTTGAAGCTCGTAGTTTGTGACGGTCTTGCTTTCGTCTTCCTCATCCGCAATCGAATAAGCGATAAGATCGATATCGAGCGCGCTGTAATAGATCCCGTTTTCGTCCGGTCTGTGTGTCGGAGAATCGTCATAATAGTCATAGATTCCATCGTAAAAACATGACGCAAGCGCCAACGTAAGAAGCAATATGGAGAAAACGGCAAAGAATTTTTTCATTTTATGTCCTTGATCATATTTCCTTTTCGAGAAGCGCGAGCGTGTCGTTGAATTCCTTCATCGCCACTTCGTACGGATAGTCGGTCGCAAGATCCACTCCCGCATTTTTGAGGATGTTGTACGGGCTGTCGCTGCCGCCTGCCGAAAGGAAATTCTTGTATCTCTTGAGATTTTCGGGATCGTCGAGAATGCTCTTTACGATATTGACCGCGCTCGTAAAGCCCGTAGCGTATTTGTATACGTAAAACGCATTGTAAAAATGCGGTATCCTCGCCCATTCATAACGTATATCCTTATCGTGAATGACTGCGCTTCCGTAATATTTTTTGTTCAACGCGTAATACTCATCGCTCAAACTGTCTACCGTAAGCGGCTTGCCGAGCAGATCCATATCATGCGCAAGTTTTTCGAATTCCGCAAACATAGTCTGACGGAACAGCGTCGTGCGGAACATATCGATATAATACGAAAGCAAATACTTTTTGAGCGCCTTGTCCTTTACAGTGGATATCAGATGTTTAAGCAAAAATACTTCGTTTACGGTCGAGGCTACCTCGGCTACGAATATTTGATATTGCGCCTTATAGTATGTCCAATTCTTATCCGAATAGTACGAATGCATTGCGTGTCCGAGTTCATGCGCTATGGTAAACACATCGTGCGTGGTGCGCGAATAATTGAGAAGCACATAGGGATGTACTCCATAACAGCCCCAGCTGTATGCTCCGCTGCGCTTGCCCTCGTTTTCCATTACGTCTATCCAACCGTGATCCCTCGCCTCACGCAAAAGCGAAGCATATTCCTCTCCGAGCGGTTTAAGCCCCTCTATCACAAGGTCGAACGCCTCCTCGTAGCTCAACTTAAGGTCGGCGTCCTCGACAATGGGCACATAGAGATCGTACATATGCATATTCTCAAGACCGAGTGCCTTCTTGCGCAAAGCAATGTATCTGTGCATGACTCCTACGTTTTCGTCGACCGCCTTTATGAGTCGATCATATACCGCCATGGGCACGTCGTCGCCGAACAACGACTTTTGCAAGCAATTATCGTATCCGCGAGCGCGGGCAAAGAAGTTGTCCTTCTTTACGCTACCGGCATAGGTGTTGCAAATGGTATTTATCAGCTTTTTATACGCGCTGTAGTTGCCTTTGAAGGCGCGTCTCCTCAAATCTTGATCCTTATTGTCGAGGAACACGCCGTAATTGCCGTGAGTAAGTCTTACTTTGCCCTCGGGAGTGCTTATCATTGGCATGGGAAGTTCGACATTGTTTATCGTTGTGAATATTTCTCCGAAGTTTTCAGTCGCCTGACCCGCCATGGAAAGTATTCTTTCTTCCTTATCCGACAGAATGTATTTTTTGCTTCGAACAATTTCTTTTAGCATGAAATCATATTTAGCAAAATCCTTGTCGGCTATGACCGAATTGAGATATTCTTCGCTGAGCGATGAAATTTCGCTACTCATATATGAAGTTGCAGTTGCAAGTTTATAGCTGAGCATCATGGCTTTGTCGGTGAAGGCAACGTATTTTTGCACGCTGCCGTCTTGATCCTTTCTCATTCGAGCATAGCAATAGAGCCGCTCAAGCATCATATCGGTCTTTTCGTTTGCGTCAAGGCAATCTTTGAGCGTCTTTTTATCATGAAGTTTGCCTTCGAAGCTTTTGAGAAGCGGCTCGAGCGCGGACGCCTCGTTATAGAGTTTTTCCCATTCGTCGTCCGAGGCGATCATGTCCTCGAGTCTCCATTTATACTTATTTTCGATTTCGTTTCTTTTCATATTCGGCTCCTATATATTTATTTTTATAATTTTACCATGTTTTTCCATTTTGAGCAAGTGTTTTTATAAATATTTCCGCAAAAGCGAGTTATTTAATAGCTCCTCGTTATCACGCTGCCTCTATTCTCCGACGCGGACAAGACAGTAATCTTATCGAATATCCTTTCGGTGAGTTCCGGTCTGTGCGTCACGACTCCGACAAGCGTATCGGCAGACAGCGCCGTAAGCGCGTTCATGACGGTGTCGAGCGAATATGCGTCGAGCGTGCCGAAGCCTTCGTCGAGAAAGAAAAATTCATAAGTTTTGTATCTTGCTATCTCTCGCGAAATGGCTATGGCAATAGACAAGGAAGCAAGAAAGGTCTCGCCGCCCGAGAGCGTGGACGCCTTTCTCTTTGTGCCGTCCGCAAGGAAATCTCCGACCCAAAACGCGCCGCCCTCGTATTCGAGTGTATATTTTCCGCCTGTGATGTCGCCGAGTACTATCGACGCAGACGCCGTAAACTGCAAAATGTACTCCTCGGCTATGTATTCAATGAATTTATCGCCCGATACGAGCTTGTATATATCCGAAAAAATATCGTAGATCTTCTTTTTTTCGCTCTTATCCTTTTCCAACTCACGCTTCTTTTCGAGCTCCCTTTGCATTATTTCAAGCTCTTTCTTTTCGCTCGCAAGCGCGATCATAAGCGTTTCGCGTTCGTTTTTTGCGCCGGCAAGTTCTTCGCTCTTGTCCGTCAGCGCTTTTATATCGAATTTAGGCATTTCGGCTGCCTCGACGGCATACATATCCGCCGAAGCTCTCGACGAAGCGTAAAGAGTTGCCGTTTTTTCGCGCTCGCTCCTCAAAAATGCATCCTTTTCGGTCAAGGTCTTTTCGAGCGTCGAAAGCTCCTTCAACTTATTTTCGTTTTGTTTTAGGTCGCTTTCGCTTATATGCTTATCTTCTATCGTTCGAACAAGCGCGGAAAGCTCGTTTCGTTCGATTTCTCCGCGCGCCTTTATATCCGCAGTCCTCGTCTCTGCCGAACGCAATTTTTGCTCGAGCACGCCCAACTCGGATTCGAGAAAGCCCAACTGTTTTTTGGTCTCGACGGCGGACCTCGTCAATTCGACTAGCTCGTCCGCTCTATCGGGCATTTTGATTATCTCATTTGCCTTTGACAGCCTTGCTTCCGCCTCCTTAAGCCTATCTTGAGCTTCGCTCAATGCCTTGCCGCTCTCGTCGAGACGCGTGCCGAAAGAGTATTTGTTATTTTCGATCAAGCGACATTCCTTTTCGATATTCGAAAGCTCGGTTTCCTTTTGCTCGAGGGATAAATCGTCCTCATGCACGACCAATTCAATTTCGTCTTGGACCAAATTGCCGCAAACAGGGCACCTGTCCCCCTTTTTTAAGCCGCTTCTTACAAAAAGCGCCGCCTCGTCTCGTTGCCGTTTTTCGCGTTTGATGCGCAGTTCGTCCGCTTCTTTTTTCAATTCGTCACGCCTTGCCTCGGCTATGCGTTGCTTTTCCATGACTTCGAGCAAACTTTTTTTATTGAACTCGTTACGCGCCGTAAGCTCCTTGACTTTTTTGTCCAATTCGGCATGATCCGCTTTTGCTCTTTTGAGCTCGACGGACCACTTTTCCACTTCGGATCTTATGTCGAAAACGTCGAAATACTCGCTTTTTTCGCCGAGATCCGCAATAGAAAATATTTCGTTCTTCAGTCGCTCGAGCGAAGCCTTTGCACAATTGTACTTTTCGCGTGACAAAGCGAGATCGGCGCGACATTTCGCCTCGGCGTCCGAAGCGTCCTTCCACTCCGCACGCAATCGTTCGAGAGCGGCGTTTCTCTTGTCTCGTTCGGCGATAAGGCTCAAAAAGTCGCTTGCACGCGCCGCCGTAAGCTCGCATGTTTTTTTCTCTACCGTTATCTTTGAGAGTTCTTTGGCGTTAGAATCATATTTTTCGGTCAACTCGGCGAGCTTATTTTTCAATTCTTCGGCATTTTTACTTTCTTTTTCAAGCTTTTTTTTCGCCTCTACGCTCTTGTCATATTTGCTTTTTTGTTTTTCCAATTGGGCAAGTTCATTCGAAAAACGCTTTTCGGACTCGGTCAAAACGGCAATTCGCTTTTCATTTGCCTTTATGCGGCGTTCCTTTTCCGTGACGGCAACGAGCGTCGTTCCCTTTAATTCAGTAAGTCTTTCGTCGAGGCTGTCTATATCCCTTTTGACTTCCTTCATTCTGCTGCCGAACTTGCTACCGAGCTCTCTGTATTTATTGAGCTTAAAGAGATTGCCCACCGTTTCGTTCCTTTCTTTTTTGGAAGCGGTAAGGAATTTTGCAAATTTGCCCTGCTCCAAAATGACGACCTGAGTAAAGTCATCGCGCGTAAGTCCTATCATGCCCTCGAGCAAGCTGTTTACGGCTGCGGTCTGCTCTGCAAGCGTTTCGCCGCTCGTAAGGTCCAAAAGCTTCGCCCTTGACGCGCCGTCGCGCACAAGAGTCCTCGTAACCTCGAAAGTATGCCTTTCGCCTTCATATACGGTCTCGAAAATGAGCTTTATTTCGGCTTTGTCCCGCTTCAAATTGATATAGTCGCCAAGCACCGACGCGCGTTTGCCGCTGCCAAACAACGCTATTATGATACAATCGAGGATAGTCGTCTTGCCGCTGCCGGTATCTCCGCTGATACAAAAAAGTCCGTCGAAATCGAAATCCACCGTCTGTCTGTCATAAAAGCTGTTTATTCCGTCGATCATAAGCGAAATTGGTTTCATGCGTTCAGAACCTCCAAAAATGCTTTCATGGTATCTTCGTCCGGCGACTTGCCGCGCATAGCCTTGTAATATGCGTCGAAAATTTCGGCGTCGGTCTGCTCGCGTCGATGCATTACATCACGCTTTATGCTCTTGTTTATAATGGTGAGTTTGCAAAGGCTTTGGTACGATCGCAACTCCTCCGCCTCGGAGGGCTTTAACGGCGCCGCGCTTTCGTAAATGAGTTCGGCATAACAGTCGGTTGCCGCTTCGAGCGCGTTTCTTGCCGTCGTCATATCTTCTGCATGAAGTCTGATCAATTTTTTCCCGCTCTTTATCGGATAGTGTCTCGTCTCCTTTGTCGCCGTATCATAGATAATAAACTCCTTATCGCCCGATTCGTCGAAATGATATTTCAAAAGGCTGCCACTGTAATATGCGTTCTTGCTTTTCGAAACGCATTGGGGCTTATGGATATGACCGAG
>CANQUR010000072.1 GCA_947627075.1 uncultured Clostridia bacterium | reverse complement strand
TTGCCACTATGACCAAAAGCATAAAGCCCATATCGAAGAGCGCACCCGTAATATTCTTTTCGCGAATACATCTTATAACTCCCAAAATGTATCCATATGCTATTTGCAAAATTCCGAGTACAAGCGATAATCCGAGCAACAGCATCGGTCTGTCCATAGGCACGAACCATCCGAAACCTATCCCATAGCCGAGATAGCTGTCGAACGCAACTCCCCATAGTGCAGATGAAATGCCGCATATGGCAAACATCTTTATCATGTTCGCAGTACTCTTTTCAAACTTTTTTATTTTAAGCAACAATAGACATCCGAGCGTAAGCATAAGTCCATAAACTACATCACCACACATTACGCCGAATAGTATAAAATACCAAAACGCCATATGCGGATTTGGATCCTTTTCGGTGTATGCCGGCACGGTATACATATTTGTTATGTTTTCAAAAGGCTCTACAAGTTTGTTGTTCACTACAAGCGTAGGCGGATCATCCTTTGCTTCGGCAGGAGAAAGAGAACAGCATACGCGATAATTCGACTCTATTTTATTAACTATACGCTCTCCCGTAGCTTCAGGCACCCATCCGTCCAAAATAAACGTATAAACCGTAGTTAAAGAATCATTATATGCGGTTTTTTGTTGCAATCTGATTCCGAGAAGATCATAGCAAATCATAAGATCTATCAAATATTTCTCGTACTTCAATCCTTCAAGCAAAAGATCGTATTTTTCATTATTTAGTTTTTCTACCGTGTCTTTCAAAGCGTTTATCGATTCATCGATCTTGCCTACGGAAAGAGCTAAATGTACAAATCCGCTTTTTAGCATGATCGTCCCGACTTTATCCGCATTTTCATTCAAACATGTAACGCATGCAATAACTCCGCCCGCAACATCATAAAGTTTGTATAAGTCGGTCTCACCAAGTTCCAAGTCGATCTTTTTCTTGGACGTAAAATAAATTGCGGAAGTTGTTTCTTTTGTATTTCTTATTGTTTCAACGTCAAACGGAAATCCCACGTACGGAGACAGTTCACCTATCTTCGCTTTCGCTTCGGCAATTTCGGAATTCAAATCAACTTGTTTGAAGCTTATATTTTTCAAAGCTTCGACTACCTTAAAGAGTTGTTCTCGTCGACTCTCTACCATTTCAAAGTTATCGAAGCTTATAAGTTTGCGAATATTTTCCTTTTTGAAAGGCACATATTCCAATTTACGATCGAGCTTGCCACGCTTGATCTTTTTTTCTACGATCGCAGCCTCGTCGTTGAGCTTATTGAGATAATCTATGGCAAAGGCAAGCTGTGACTGCTCTATTTTTACATTTTCGAGTTCATGTTCGTCAAGCGGCAACGCAGAAGGAGCAGATCTGTATTCAAACTGCTTACTTTCCGTAAGAATATTTATAACGCCATCATAGTCCGGTTTAAGCCCTATCAAGCGTAATCTGCTCATTTTTACGATCATTAATCGAGTTCCTTCATCAAGAAATCATAGACAAATTGAGCGCATGGCTCGATCTTATCGACGGCATGATCTCTTATTGTCTTTGAATTTTCGGCAATATTTTTTTCTGTTTCGGACGCAATGCCATTTATTTCGTTTTTAATCGAGGCAACAATCGATTCGGAATCATCTTTTAATTTTCGGTCATAACGCGCCTTCATCAAGCCAATCTCTTTATCGTTATCCGACATGATCTCACTAACTTTGCGCTCAGCATCCGCCTTTAATAGTGAGGCATTAGCCTCCGCTTTTTCTATTTCTCTTATTATCTCTTCCATTCTACTTAAAATATTTATTTTCTATAGCCGAAATCTTATTTATTCTGCGCATATGCCTTTCCTCATTCGAAAATGGCGTATCTATGAAACAATCCACAATATCCAACGCAAGACCGACTCCCACCACTCTTTCTCCGAGTGCAAGAATATTCGCGTCATTATGCTGCCTTGTCGCCTTTGCGCTGAACGTATCTGAGCAATGCGCACATCTTATACCTTTTACCTTATTGGCGGCAATCGACATCCCGATCCCGGTGCCGCATACAAGGATACCCTTTTCGCATTTTCCACCGGCTACGGCTTCCGCAACCATCAAGGCATAATCGCTGTAATCGACCGATTCCGAAGAAAAACAGCCGAAATCTTCGACCTCAAATCCCCGCTCTTTTAAGTGTTTTTTTATAGTTTCTTTCAGCGCTAACGCCGCATGATCGCATCCGATCGCAATCATAATTACCACCTCCGAAAGAGTCTGAATAGTATAATTATAGTATATACCATTTACATAAATTAATCAAGTATTTTGCGAGCGTCATCTACTTTGAAATTTGCTCTTTGTCGAGAATGGCGTCTATAAGGCGACCGAGCTGAGATGCCGTATCCTCATATGCCATGATCCCCATACCGAACGGATCCATGATCTCCTCACCTGTAAATTGTCTTGCGGAAAAGACTTTTTCGGTCGTATGTTCCATAATAGTCACTATAGCCATCCTATGTCTGTCTGTCATACATACGATAAGATCTGCTTTATCGACCATTTCCGGCGTCAATTGCGTAGGTTTGAAAGCCGTAAGTTTGACATTCATTGCCGTCAAGACTTGCTTCGCCTCAGGCGTCATCTCCTCATCATGAACGTCAAGTCCGGCGGAAGTTACATCGAATTTACTTAATTTGCGTATTTTTCGTAGCTTATCCTTCATCAAAAATTGCGCCATAGGCGACCTGCACGTGTTGCCTGTGCAAACGAACAAAATTTTTCTTTTTGGCGTAGTTGCCTTTGTTCCTTTCTTTCGTGCCATAATCTTCTCCTTAAATAATATTGCCTCCGCTCGCTTTTACAAGACGATTTATAAGAGCCGCTCCGACCCCGAATTCGGGGACGCCTTCGCAAATTATATAATCATAATTTTGTTCATCCAATTTTCTGAAAAGAGCAAAAATATTATGGGCATATTCTTCCACCGTATTTCCTACAAAAAGCACATTTCTGTTTTCGTATCCTCCCAAACGCGATAAAATGGCTTTCTTTCCGCATAAGCTGTCGTATGCTTTCTTTATTCGATCTTGCATATTTTTGCCATACTGCGCCAATATTACGCTCGCAGCGGGGCTATAATGTTTATATTTCATTCCGGGGCATAGCGGAACATCGCTTTTCGGAGGATCGTTAAGCTTACCTACGAGTTCCTCTATTTTTTCTTTTGGGATTCCACCCGGACGAAGCAATGCTCCGTTTACACAATCGATGATAGTGGATTCGACGCCAACTCCACATTCGCCACCGTCAAGAATATACGCTATTTTTCCGTTGAGATCGTTATAAACATGGAGTGCGGTCGTAGGACTCGGTTTCGTGCTTGTATTCGCGCTCGGAGCGCAAAGTGGAACCCCGCAAGCCTCTATAAGAGCAAGCGCGCATTTATGATCCGGCATTCGGATCCCTACGGTATCCAGTCCGCCCGTCACTACATCCGGTACTCCCTTCTTTTTTAAGACAACGGTGATCGGGCCCGGCATAAATTTATCTATTATTTTCTCCGCCATCGGAGTTATATATGCAAACTTTTCGATTTGAGTTCTATTCGATACATGACATATGAGCGGATTATCAGACGGTCTGCCCTTTGCCTCGTAAATTTTTTTTACCGCAAATTTATTCAATGCATCGGCGCCGAGCCCATATACGGTTTCGGTAGGAAAAGCCACAACGCCTCCTTGCGCTATTTCACGAGCGCAAATGTCGATATTATTTATATTAAATTGAAGAATTTGTGTGTTCATAGTTTATGCTGCGACCTTTTCGGAAATAATCAAATATATGGAAAAAACCAAACTTGCCATCATAACCGATGAAATGGTGCGTGCCATAGCCATTTGGCTTATGAGTGCAATTTTATCAAAGAACTCTATCTCATAATCATTATAGCTACCGCCGTAACAATGCTAACCGTTTTGCTAATGCGCCTCTATTTCAAAAAAAAGGATATGAGCAAAGCAAAGCAAAAACAAATAGCCGACTGTATGCGTGAACTTATGACCGCAGACAGAAGCAATCTATTGGAACAATTGGCAATGGCGACAAACGGCTTTATACAAAACGACGCCATAATGTCGGGCAATACTTGTATCTATCCATATTTTTTTGGCAAATTATCGATCGAAAAA
Source organism: uncultured Clostridia bacterium (assembly GCA_947627075.1). Taxonomy (GTDB): domain Bacteria; phylum Bacillota; class Clostridia; order Christensenellales; family Pumilibacteraceae; genus CAG-552. The sequence continues at coordinate 3,873 of CANQUR010000072.1, read as the reverse complement.
TTGAACATTGCGTATAATCTCGCCATAAAAAACAATAAAAAATTGCTCGTGCTTTGTTCGGAAACAACTGTCGAAATTGAGAAAAACATAGAACTTTTTTCCGAAACACCCATATCGATATTGTCAAAGGACCAAGCTTACTCTTTTTTGAGCAAATACGGTTTATTGCCTGAAATCAAGATCAGATCTAAAAAAAGAACTCATTTATTAAAAGCCGCTTTACGCAAATCAAAAATTAAAGGATATCTCTTTACTGCCATAATTCTTTTGTTCACGGCAGCCTTTTCTCCTTACGCTATTTTGTGCATAGTGGCGGCGGCATTCAATATAACCATGTCGATACTATGCGAGATCAAAGGAAATTAACCTTTATCACGAGTCTGATCATTTGATACATCGGACTTTTCGTCGTTGGGCTTTTCATCATTGGATTTTTCATCTTGGGCGTTTTGAGCTTCTTCGGCTTCCTTGTACAATCTATCCCGTTCCTCATCCTTTCGTTGTTGCGCGGGAAACGAATGCGAAAGCCACAGCACCAAAGTCAAAATCAAGCCGAAAGCTCCGGTCCAAATGGTCAATTCTCCTACTGCACCGTTAAGCAATGTTTTGTCTTTATCGAAGATGTAAATTATGAGCAAGATCGTAAACAAAGACATCAAAATCAAAGCTATTATGGCGACTGCTCTTCTTAATTTATCGCTCATATTTTTATTGTAACAAAAAAAAATGTAAAAGTCAATTGTTATAGCAAAAAACTACCGTTATTGTCAAATAATAATAAAAAAGGGAAGCGCATGACAACGCCTCCCTTCAAACAATAATCAAAATTTATTATTGTAAAAGTCCCAACCAATTTTCATTGTTCTTTCCGATAGCGACTTGTTTCCACTCGTCCGCAGAGCCCATATACTTTACTTCGGCGATATTGATTGCGTCCGCAAAAACGCCGTCGCCTATAGTCAATAAGCTTTTCGGCAACGAAACTTTTTTGATCGACTCGCAAGCTGTAAATGCAAAGTTGCTTATGTCATAAACACCTTCGGGAATATCGGCATTTTCCAATAATTTGCCGTCTATATACAGCTTCTTCGCAAATGCTATGGGATTGGAGTTCCTTGTGTAGAAAAATATCTTGCACCAATCGCTCAAACTTCCCAAGAACTCAACGTTTTCCAATTCTATGCAATCATTAAAGGCGTCCTTGCCTATCATAGTCACACTGCCCGGAATGACAACACTCTTTATATTGGAGCAGTTATAGAATGCATAATCGTTTATTTCCTTTAGATTATTCGGCAAAACGACATTTTCTACGAGCTCATCGCCTACATAAAGTTTTTTAGCCAAAGACAACGGATTAGCCGCCGCATTCAAAAATCTGATATTGCTCCAACTGTTGATATCTGCGATATGGACTTCACCTTCGCTACTTAAAGCCGTGCATCCTGCAAATGCATTACTGTAGAAGGCTACGGCTTTGTTGCCTATCGTGACTTTTTTGAGATTTACACAATCCGCAAATGCATTCTCACCTATTGATACAGCGCAATTCTTTATTATGACTTCTTCAAGATTGGTGCAACCCTCAAAGGCATTCATACCGACCGTTTGAACATGATCGCCTAAAGTGATGCTTTTGAGCGATTTGTAATTTTTTCCGTTTGTTATACCCGACATGATCTGGGTAATATATTTGCCATCGTACGTCTCCACCTCGAGATCTCTTATCGCGGTGCTGAAATCCATCAAAGTATAACCGGTAGTTGTGTCTTGACAAACAAAGCCTGCGGTTTTAGCCGGATCCTGTCTGCCCGCGCTACTATTTTCATATTTGCAAATATAGCAAACACCATTTATAAAGTCATGGTCTTGTTTTTCGGAAGTTTTGGGACAACCTTCTTCGGTACAAAGCGACAAATGCCAATGTTGCTTGCTGTCACGTTGCCAAGCTTGTTCGTATTTATGTACATGTTGATGTTCCACGTCAATATTATTATTGTCGCAAGCGGTCAACATGAAGCAAGTCGTCAACGTAAGTGCCAAAATCAAGCCCACTAATATCTTTTTAGCCATGTTTAACTCCTACTAAAATACTTATGACTACGGTAAAATAATAAAATCATACCATTTTATAATCATATATATAGTTTAGCCTAAAAATATTGATTTGTCAAGCGTTTCCATTTTATTTACCGTAATTTTCACTTTAATAAGGCTCAATTGCAAACAAACTAACTCACACAAACTCATTCTTCGTCGTCATCGCTGCTTTGCGCTGCCTTAACTTCTACTTTGGGTACGATCTCCCCTGCCTTGGTGAGCGCTATTTTGGTAAGAAGCGGACCCACAAGCTCATATATAAGCACGGCGAAAAGAGTTATATTTCGGACGAGGATACCACCTTCGGTACCTATTGCGCCCGAAGCAATTACGGTAAGCGACATACCGAGCGCGACGCCCGCTTGCGGCAAAAGCGTTATTCCGAGATACTTATCGATCACGGGATCGCACTTCATCATGCGCGAGCTGGTTCTTGCACCGAAATATTTACCGGCGGCGCGAACAAGCACATAAACGACTCCGACAAGCACGATCATCCAATCGGCAAAGACTTTAAGTTCGAGCTCTGCGCCGGAAATAACAAAGAAAAGTACAAAAAGCGGAGCCGTCCATTTGTCGGTCTTTTCCATAATTTCCGCCTGTTCTTTGCAAAGATTGCAAAAAATCGTTCCGAGCATCATGCATACGAGCAATGACGAAAAGCCTATCGTTATCTTGCCGACCTTTATTTCGAGCGAAGAAATCGCCACGGCGAGAAGCACGAACATTATTGCAAGACAAAGGCGTTTGCTGTTGGATTTGAAGCATTTCTCGATTAGGTTGAACAGATATCCGAGCAACGCACCCACTCCGACCGACAGAACAACTTCGATAATTGGATTGAAGATCACCGAAATGACATCCAACTCTCCGCTGAACATTGTCTTTGCGATACCAAAGGAAATAGAGAACACGACGAGCCCCACGGCGTCATCGAGAGCGACTACGGGCAAAAGCATATCGGTGACCGGACCCTTTGCCTTATATTGCCTTACGACCATGAGCGTAGCCGCGGGAGCGGTTGCAGTCGCCACTGCGCCGAGCACGATCGCAACCTCGATAGAAAGTTTATCGGGCATTATAAAATGCAACGCGATAAGAGCGATATCTACGAAAACAGTCGCGGTAAGCGCTTGAAAAATAGCAATAACAGTGGCTTTTTTGCCGATATGTCTAATTTCTTCGAGTCTAAACTCGGTACCTATCGAAAAAGCGATAAAGCCGAGAGCGACCTCGCTTATTATCGAAAACGATTCTACTGCCTCATGAGAAGTAAAGCCAAGTCCGTCCACACCTATCAAATTACCGAGCGCGCCAAGACAATACGGGCCGATCAATATACCTGCGATCAAATAGCCCGTAACTGCGGGAAGCTTAATGAGTTTTACTACTCTCGAAAGCAACAAGCCCGCGATCATTGCGATAGAAAGGCACAGAAGTATGGCATTCCACGAATGTAATATCATAATTTTTTCCTCTTTTAGTCGCCTATTTTTGCAACCGTTAGATTTTAACACTATGAGTTATATAAGTCAAGTATAAACGTTGCATAAAAACTCAAAAAAATAAAATTTTATTTATAAGTTTTGAACTCCTTATTTGGACTAAATAGCCCCGCGAGCACACGGGACTTATGGAGCGGAGCGCAATAAGTATAGTGTGGACCTATGGTATAGATGCCCGTCGTCCGTTTTGGTAAATTGAAATTTATTGATTTCTTCTTCTGTGCCATTCAGTCCAAAACGCGAGATAGCCGTCCCGATCGATTTTGTC
>CANQUR010000071.1 GCA_947627075.1 uncultured Clostridia bacterium | reverse complement strand
GTATGTGAGCGTTATGTATGTGGTGGCGTATTTCGCGTCCGAGATAGCCTCGCCGTCATATCCGGAATCGAATGTAAAAGCTATATCGCCTTCGCTTATCGAATATGTACCCGACATCGTTCGCTTTGCCGTCACAAACGTAAATTCGTCTACGTTATGAAGCACAAGCGTATATTGATCCTCGTCCGATACGCAATAATATGCGCCTGTCTCGGGTCCCTCGTCGCCTTTTTCTTTGTTACAAGCAACGGAGATCGCAGCCACTGCCGCAACGAGCACGATCAATAGCGTCAAAAACAATTTCCTTGTTTTCATATTGCCTCCTTGAGTTTTTTGTACACTCTTTTAAGGTACAATGTATTGTTGATATATATTATATAATAAAACTTCATCTATGTCAAGTGAAAATTGGAGCAGAATGTGCTCACACGTTTGTCAATTCCAAATTTCGCATTTGCAGCTCTAAAGCCGTAACGCAAAATTTTTTATTCCACCATAGAAATTTGCTTGACAATATTTTATGCATATCGTATACTTTATGCATAAAATATCAAGGAGGTCGATATGGAAGGAACATTTTGGGCTATAGTGCCTACGATCGTCGCCGTGCTGGCGGCGCTCATAACGAAAGAAGTATTTGTCGCATTGATCTTGGGATCGCTCACGGGCGTGCTGATAATAAGCGGAGGAAACCCCATATCGGCATTTGGCGAGCTGTTTTCGATAATGGCAGACAAGGTCGGCGCAGACCTGTCGATAATCGACAATGACATTGCGGTGATTGGATTGGGCAACGCGGGCGTACTTATATTTATAGTCGAACTCGGTATTATCGTCGCGTTAATGAACAAGTCCGGCGGAATCGAGGCGTTCGGCAAAGCCTTGATGCACCGTATAAAAAATACAAAAAGCGCACTACTCGCCACGACCGGACTGGGTTGTATGCTGTTTATGGACGACTATTTCGATCGCCTCGCCGTCGGAACGATAATGCGCCCCATTGCCGACAAGCACGGAATCTCGCGCACGAGGCTCGCCTACATAATAGGAAGCGCGTCCGTGTCGATATGCATTCTCGTTCCCATTTCGAGCTGGGCGAGCGCAATAACGGGCAACATCGGCGAAGGGCTTTTGCAGGGAGATCCGTTCGAACTTTATCTCGAAACTCTACTTTGCAATTTTTATCCCATTCTCACCCTTGCGTTCCTGTTTTTATCACCTGTATCCGATATTACTCCCATCGGAATGAAGAATCGAAGCGAGCCTTTTCAAGCCGAGATAACAACAAAGCTCAAAGGCAGAGCTATAGATCTCGTCTTGCCCACAGCTACGCTTGCGCTTTCGAGTATAGCATTGATGACTTTTACTTCGTTCACGTCCGAGACAACGCTCGTGATGAGCGGCGCATTTACCATTTTGCTCTGTTTCGCGCTCTACTTGCCGCGTAAGCTAATGTCCGTCAAGGAATTTACGACTTGCATGGGCGAAGGATTCAGATCCGTAGGTGAAATAATGATGATACTCGTCTTCGCTTGGACTCTTACCGGCGTTTGCGAAAGGTTGGAGATCGCGTCGTTTATACGCGAACTCGCTCAAGGGGCAGGAAGCGCACGCTCGTTGCTACCCGCGATCCTCTTTGCAGTGGCTATGGTGACCGCCTTTTCCACGGGGACGGCTTGGGGAACATTCGGAATGCTCGTGCCTCTCGCCGTATCCATGTTCGACGCGTTTTCCATTCTTCAGATCCTGTGCATAGCCGCAGTGCTTTCCGGTTCGGTGTTCGGCAATCAAGTGTCGCCGATATCCGATTCGACGCTCCTTGCGTCAAGCGTTTGTCAATGCGAGCATATGCCGTTTATCAAGGCGCAGTTGCCGAACGCTATGATAATAGCCGCGATCTCCTTTGTCGGCTTTTTGATATCGGGCATAACGCAAAGGATCTGGATCGGTTGGATCGCAGTTTCCGTGCTTTTTGTTGGGCTTATAGCGATATTGAAAGTCAAAAAACGCATACAAGTGCATAAAATGCATTCATTGCAAGCGTCTGTAAAAGCCAAAACAAAATAATCGGAGAGATACTCAACCGCCCTTGCTCCCCAAATAATAGCTTTGCTCCCTATTTGACCTTATTTTTCGTACGACCTTATTTATTAAAATTCCGGAGTGTAAATTTTACTTGCCGAACTTCTCTCTTGCATAAAGCCTTTTAGTCCCAACTCCGCGGCCCGATCTACCACGCTGTTGTATTCGAAGCTTGTCACCTTGCGATCGAGCTCATGCGGTCCCACGTTGAATTCGGGCGTATATTGACTCATTATACTGACGTAAGCTAAAGGAAAATGCTCCGCAATGTATTCGACTATCCTTATGCTGTCGTCACGATGCCCGGGCAAAACGAGGTGCCGTATAATGACGCCCCTCTTTATAAGACCGTTTTCGATCACGACCTCGCCTGTCTGCTCGATCATTCGGCGTATAACTCGCTTCGCCACCTCGGGATAGTCGGGTGCAGCGGAATATTTTGCGGCGATTTCGCTACCCATATACTTAAAATCGGGCAAATAAACGTCTATAAGCCCGTCAAGAACGGATATATCTCCCTCGTAACCACTGCTGTTGTACACTACGGGTATTTTGAGCTTTTGTCTGACCTTTTGCAAGACCTCGGCGACTTCGGTAATAAAGTGCGCGGCGGTCACAAGGTTGATATTGTGCACACCGCTATCTTGAAGTCGTAAAATTTCGTTTTCAAGTCGCTCTTTGGTGTAAAATTCGCCTTTTTGCCCACGGCTTATAGGCATATTTTGACAATAACAGCAACGAAGATTGCAACCCGAAAAAAAGATTGCACCGCTACCGTTTTTTCCGCTTATAACGGGCTCCTCATAATAGTGCGGCATAACGCGCGCTACCTTCAACTCGTCCATGCCGCAAAAACGAGCTTTATCCGTATCGCACCCTCGCGGGCATTTTTTGCAGATCGTCACGTCGCACCTCCACGCTTTAGTATAACATATCCCGACTTATACGACAAGCGAAAAATGACAAATTCGGTTGCAAAAGCACCGCCGTTTATGGTATCATATTGGTATGAGCATTTTGGAGATAAAAAATTTATCGCACATATACGACAGCAAGCCGCTTTTCGTAAAAGCCAATCTTTCCGTTTCGGGCGGCGAGCATTCGGGCATAGTGGGGCTCAACGGAGCCGGCAAATCCACATTCATAAAGATTCTCTCGGGCGAAGTGCTTCAAGACGAGGGCGAAGTCAAATGGCTTAACGGAATTACGCGCGGTTATCTCGACCAACACGCCGACATCGACCGAAGCCTTACCGTAATGGAATACTTACGTTCATCCTTTGACGATATGTTTAAGCTAAACGCCCAAATGGAAGAGTGCTATGCGAAAATGGCGGATGCCGAAGACAGCGCGCTGGATTCATTGATATCCAAAGCAAACAATTTGCTGGACAGACTCACGCGCGGCGGTTTTTTTGAGCTGGATTCGACCATAAAAAAAGTGGCGGGCGGTCTGGGCGTAAGCGGATTCGGATACGACACTCCCATTTCGCAATTGAGCGGCGGCGGCAGAGCCAAGCTTATGCTCACAAAGCTCCTTCTTACAAAGCCCGACATCATGCTGCTCGACGAGCCCACCAACTTCCTCGACATCGAGCATATCGAATGGCTCGTGGATTTTCTCAACGGCACAAAATCGGCTTTTCTCGTTATTTCGCACGATACGGACTTCCTTGACAAAGTGTGCAAAAATATCATCAATATCGAAAACGGCGAGATCAAAAAGTACAGCGGCAACTACTCGCAGTTCGTCAAGCAACGCGAACAGAACGCCAAGCAGTACGAAGAGGCGTATTTGCACCAGCAGCGCGAAATCGAAAAGATGACCGACTATATCGAACGTAACAAGGCGCGCGCCGCCACCGCGGGTATGGCTAACAGCCGCAAAAAAATGCTCGACAAAATGGATATTTTGCGCAAGCCCACGGTGATCTACGACGCGGAATTTTCCTTTCCGTATGTGGACTTGCATACGAAGGAATTGGCGGTCGTAAAGGATCTTTCGGTCGGATACGACAGCCCGATCTTGCCTCCCATTAGTTTTACTTTGAGCAGCGAGACACGATTGTGGCTACGCGGCACCAACGGTATAGGCAAAACTACTATAATAAAAACGCTCTTGAACAAGCTGAAAAGGCTGGGCGGAACTTGTTTTTTTCATCCCGCGTGCAAGATCGCATACGTCGAACAAGATCTATTTTTCGAAAATCCCGAAGAACTGCCCGCCTCATATCTTAACAACAAGTTTCCGCGCCTAAATCCCAAAGACGTGCGTGCCCTCCTCGCAAAAGTGGGGCTAAAAAACGAACTGGCATTGCGCCCGATCGGAAGTTTGAGCGGCGGCGAACAGATGCGATTGAAACTCGCAGTACTTACGAATGTGCCGTCTAATCTGCTCATTCTCGACGAGCCGACAAACCACCTTGACGTGCGAGCCAAGGACAGCCTGAAAAAAGCCATAACGGAATATAAGGGCGCAGTCATCCTCGTAAGTCACGAAAAAGACTTCGCATCCGATATTTGCAACGTCATATTCGACGTAAAATAATTTTCTTTACCAAAAAGATATAGCCGCAACCATTCAAAGTTACGGCTATATCTTTTTACGAAGGTTATGCTATTGCTGGCTTTCCATAACGATTGAGCCCAACGTCTCCAATACTTCGTTGATGACCTTGGGATCGAATTCGATTTCAAGCTCATTTTCGTCTTCCATTTTCGCCTTAAGTCGTCCGAAAAGACCTTTCTTCTCTGCGATCTCGCCGGCATAACGACCGAAATTGAGCGTGTAGCTGTCCCACCCCAAGGCTTGGATGGTCTTGATTTGGATCAAATAGTGACCTTTTTTGGATCTCTTGTACTCTTTCCAAAGCATAAAGAACCCGACAACCACTACGCACAGAATAATCGAAATGACTACTTTCCAAGTACGCATCTTGCCATGCACTACTTCACCGGAAACGCTACGAATGCACTTGAGCTGTTCTTCTTTTCGCTTTGCCCCAAACTTGTTGTTCTCAATGTAAATGAGACGCTTGTTGGTGACAGTCAGCGTTGAAACAGTATCCCCATGCTTTCCGCCCTTGACCTGTCCGAGTCCCCACTCTTTGATGACAGACTCACCTTGAGCATAAACTGTTTTCATAACATTTTTTCTCCTTTTCCTTAGATTAACTATATTATACTTCTTACAGTTGTAAGAAGTCAAGTATTTTTCTTACATTAGTGAGAAAATATTTTGTTATGGAAAATATTTTTGCCGAGCGTCTGAAGGAATTAAGACAAGAGCACAAAATCGGACAAGTGGAACTTGCCAAGCAGATCGGAGTAAGTAAGGGCGTCATCAGCCTTTGGGAGAACGACCTGAGAGAGCCGGGAATGTTCAATCTCATAGCACTCGCCAAGTACTTTGGTGTTTCGGTGGACTTTTTGGTAGGTCTCGATGATTAGATCACATATCGATTATTTTAGTTTGATCACTCCGCTTTTCCGAATAAAGAAGTATCAATAGATCCGTAATACGATTTATGCGCCGTTTTTTGCCACGTTGTAAAGCAAAAAAATATCGCCTAATTATCTATCGAGGCGATATTTTCAAACTGTTTTTTTACGGCACATAGCCGAATTTTATTATTTATTGTAATGATTAGATGCTTATCAAAAGCTTTTTCCAAATAGAAAAGCACTCGTGGACCTGTTGTCGCGAAAACAAGTTGCACCTCAATTATGTCAATGGGAAAACTTTTTCTATATCGAAGTCGAGACCGTATTCGGCGGCTTTTTCCCAGCGCTCAAGTAGTTCGAGACATTCTACGTATGCTGTCCTCTCTCCCATGAAATATCCTTCTTCTCTCGGATACGTAAGCAGATTTCGTAGCTTACCTACTATCTCATGGATCGTTCGCTCCAAAAGCTTCTCTTTCGTCTCCGAAAATTCTATATAATATTTCGGTGCGTTACTTGCAAATCTCGCGTTTTTCGGTATCTTATCGAGTTCCGACATCACCAGACAAAATTTATATGCAAATATCTCTCCGTTTACGAATCCCGACTTGAACTTATACGAATCAAGTTCATTTAATCGTTCATACAGCAGGTCGGATAAAGCTTCTATGGTTTCATCGTCAGTAAGCATTTTCATTATAAAGATCTCCGTAAATGTTTATAATCAATTACTGCAATTTTTGAAATGAATTTCTTTTTAATGATTATATATCGCCTACCTTTGTTTGTCAATCAAAATGATACCTTTTTTCGATAATTTTTTACTTTTTCTGCTTTTTATTGCCTTATTACTTTTCTTCCATAATAATTTTCCTTATTTCTTTTGCGTTATCATTCAAACTTTTCGCTTTGTTAAGAAGCTTTTGATAAAATGTTTTAACATCGTAATCTCTTAAAACGCCTTTGACCTGGCTGTTTTCCGCTCCTATTCTGAACAGTTCATCCGACTCCGCTTGCGACCAATCCGATACGCTTTTAAGCAAAGCAATAACCGAATGCGTCGTTGCATAATTCCGTGAATTGTCCAAAGCCAATATCATTTCGGCTTTTGCCCTGTCCTCTTTGCTTTGATTTTCGTCCACCGATCTTTGCTCTTTCCTTTTGTCGCTGTAGATCCGTTCCAACTCTTCGTTTGCGGCTGTTCTGTCGATTATCGACTTTACGATTTCGTCTAACTCATTCCCTTCGGAATAGTCCGCCGGAGCATAATACTTGATCCTCCCTTCTCGCATCATTTTATATGCCTGCGTTTTATCGTTAGTCGTCGGATTGTAGACGGCAATAGAGTGTCCACCGTTGGTCGTTACCAATTTCATGCACGGAACATCCGTGTCACTGTCCCCTATGTAGATTATGTTTCTGAACGGCACACGAACTTCGTCCGGATCAAAGCTTTCGTTGACGCTCGGATCATTTATATTAAGCGTCCCTTTTTCTATCCTGAATAAAAATTGAGTCTTGCCTGTATAATTTACGACCTGAGCAGGCCAAACGGCTACGCCCTTTTCATCATAATAGAACGAACTTGCATATATATTTTCGAATTCATCGGCGACTTTTGTTCCCTCTATCATTTCCTTTAACCCGGAAGATATGATATAATGCTCCACCTTTACACCGCGCTCCTCGCCGTATTGACGTATCCTGTCAAACCATTCGACTACGCCCGGAAAAAAAGATATATCCTTGCCCTTGTCCCTCAAAGTATCCTTCGTAAAAAGTACTTTGCCTCGCGCCATTGTGAGCATCATATACATATAAGCCAGATTTTGATCCATATCGTTGTTCTCGGCAAGCGCGTTGGATTCATTCCAAAATTCGCTCGATTTTTCGTACCCTACCGCTTGTATGTATCCCTGCTCCTGCATATTGTCCGGCGTCAACGTTTTATCAAAATCATAGCATATCGCAACCACAGGTCTGCTTTCTTTGTGTTTCCTTGTATCCTTGTAATCTTTCATATATTCGCCCCAAAATGTGTTTTACGTTATACATTTTACCAAAAATCGGCATAAAAGTCAATAGAATGGCAAGGCGAACTATTCGGTCTGCCATTTATAAGATTACTAATAATACTTTATTTATTTTTTCCCTTTACGACAAAATAACGTGTTTTAGTGAAAACACGTTATTTTGTGGTTTGTCTTTAGTCCGAAATGATATGACAATTCCGTATGCGAGTCCTTCTTTTGCACTTTGAAGACAGCAGAACTTTATCGCTCAAATTATAAGTCCGAAAAAGACCTTATTTCAAGCATTGCTAATTATATTTCATTTTATAATTCGGAACGGCCTCATTCGTTTTTGCGCTACCTGTCGCCTCTGAAATACGAAAATAAAAACTACCGAAGCCATACGGATCCGTACATCAAAGGTTCGGATCAAGGTACTTGTTCAAAAGACTGCTTTGTGAATAAAAAATATTATTCGATTTCGAGATGTTTGGTTTTCGGCAAAACTTCTTGCTTTTTGGGCATAGTTAATTGCAAAACGCCGTTT
>CANQUR010000070.1 GCA_947627075.1 uncultured Clostridia bacterium | reverse complement strand
GTTGTCTTGTTTAAGTTTTTGAAAAATGAAGAAGTAGAGTATTTGTATGAGAACGAAGTTGGCGAAAATACCGATATGGAAACGCTTTATAATGCAGTTCCTTGGTTCCCTAAACTCAATGAGCAAGATTATGATTACAAGTTGTCACGGACTTATGATTCTGTATCCGGAGATAATTTATATTTTGCAATAAACATCAAGGGGAACAGCTTTGCAGAAACGATAAAAGTTTATTTATATATAAATCCTAATTACAAAGCGAACAGAGCAAATCTGATGGAACTGAAAAGCACTCAAATAAACGGAATAAAGGTCAAATACGATGAGAATATTACGTCGGATTCAGATGACTTCTATACATTTGAATACAAAGCACAATATAGCCACGGAAAAAGCGTAGTTTATATAGAATACCAACAGCTATGGTTTGAAAACGATACGCACTTCTTCGAATTTTTAGAGGAAATAGTGTCTTAATAAAAAAGCACTTCCGAACAAAATTTCCAACTTAATAAATAGTTTGCCACATGGCGCTTCTCGAAAGGGAGGCGCTTTTTTGGGCAAAAAAGTAGGAAAAATTCTTTTATTGTCTTGATTAAAACAGAGTATTATGATATAATTGCATAGAGGGAAATTTATGGAAATAAGCAATGTTCAAAATGATATTCAAGTACTTTATAATAATATCAAAGAAATTCTTATAAATTCAAGGGCAAAAGCATACAGCGCAGTCAACACGGCAATGGTAGTGGCATATTGGGAGATTGGAAAGATTATTGTCGAAAGGCAGGACGGAAATGCGACTGCCGAGTATGGTTCGCGTCTCTTGGAAGGACTATCTAAACAGATGACCGCGGAATTTGGCAAGGGTTTTACTGTTGCCAATCTAAAAAATATGCGACAATTTTATTTGACGTTCCCAAATCGCTACGCACTGCGTAGCGAATTGACGTGGACACACTATCGTCTTATTATGCGTGTTGAGAGCGAAAAAGCGCGTCTTTGGTACATGAATGAAGCGGCGAATGAGCAATGGTCAAGCAGGCAGTTGGACAGGCAAATTTCGACTTTATATTATGAGCGGTTATTGTCAAGTAAAGATACGACTATGGCGGTGCAAGAGGCGAATGAAAAATTAAAAACGGTTGCACCTGAGCAATTTATAAAGGATCCGTATGTATTGGACTTTCTCGATCTCAAAAATTATCCGTCTCTTCGTGAAACCGACCTTGAAAGCGCATTGCTTGACAAATTGCAAGAGTTTTTATTGGAATTAGGAACGGGCTTTTGTTTTATGGCGCGGCAAAAACTAATGCGATACGAGGATGAAGATTTTTATCTTGATTTAGTATTCTACCATAGTATACTCAAATGTCACGTTTTGATTGACTTAAAGGTAGGTAAACTCACGCACCAAGACGTTGGACAAATGGACAGTTATATACGAATGTACGACGCTATATAAAGAAAGAGGACGACAATCCGACAATCGGACTGATACTTTGTTCCGAAAAGAACGAGGCAATAGTAAGATATTCGGTTCTAAATGAAAGTAAGCAGATATTTGCAAGCAAGTATAAACTTTATCTTCCGACCGAGGAAGAATTGCGAAATGAAATAGAACATCAAAAGGATATGTTTTATTTAGCGCAAAACAAAAAATAAAAAATATAAAAAAAGATTGAACCGCAGGGCGCTTCTCGAAAGGGAGGTGCTTTTTTTTGTTGTGTCACAAAAAGCCGTTTTGCTTTGTCTATATATTGAGAACAGGGGGGCAAAAATGTGTGGGATAAGACTATCACGGCGTTACAAAGATATTATTAGTTTTCAATTCCCGCAAGATAATCAATAGAAACATCAAAATATTTTGCAATTGTTATCAGTTTAGAAAGAGTGGGTTCGCATTCTCCGCGTTCCCATAGACTTATTATCGATTTACCAACGTCGAGCTCTTTTGCAAGTTGAATTTGACCTATATGCTTTTCTTGTCTGAGTTCTTTTAATCGTTCCGCAAATAAATTATCCATATAAATATATTCCCATAAAAATGGGAAAAATGCTTGACTTCCCATAAAAATGGGAGTATAATATTTAAGGAGAGGGCATATGAAATTTGCGACAGGTAAGCCGATTTAGTAAAATTGAATAAACTGTCAAACCATATCTATGATGGAGTTTTGAATACCTAAATTACAAAGAATTACTATTTTTGTGCTTAATGATAGTTAATTTAAGTGAAATAATGAAAACTTTTTAGGGGTAAAAGTGTGATTTTTCTTCGAATTTTGCAAAATTTTTATATAACCTGCATTGACTACCCACTACTTGCATGATATAATAATATTAAACAATACATGATAAAGATAATTATTGTGTTCTAAACTGTAAGAAGTAAATTAAAATAGACTCGCTAAGCCGATTTGTAAATATACAAAAAGTAATGAATAATGATATTTCCGAATCTCTTATAATTAATTGCGATTTGGGAATGGGCAAATTATCCACAAAACGAAAGTTATTATAAGATAGCGAGATAGGAATATTATTTTCGACACAAGAAGCTTATAAAAAAGTCACAGTAGAAGTTAAATAATAAGGGAGAGAAATGTATGAAAAAGAAAAATTTTTTAGTTGTCGCAATCATTTTTATCATATCGAGTTTATGTTTTTGCGCATGTTCACAGCAGCATGTTCATACATATGCGGAAGAATGGGCGAAAGACGAAGAAAGTCATTGGCTTGTACCGCTTTGCAGTGACGTTGAGTTGCAAAAGGAGGCGCACAGTTTTTTAGGCAATGAGTGCGGAATTTGCGGTTATGTAAAAAAGGTCGAGCCGGATGATAACAAAGGAGACGAATCCGAGGAGCAGGAAAAGCCGGGAACCGATCAAAATACGGATGTAGATAATAAAAATCCTACAGAGCAAAATCCGAACGAGATCGAGAAAAGAGTTTCGGAAGCAATGCTAATGTATGAAGAAGCCCGTGCTGCGGGATATGATGGTACATATCTTCAATTTCTTTCCGACTATAAAGAAGTGATAAGCGCGCGACTCGGGAATTCGGCTGTGGATAGAGCCATGTTATCGGTCGTAAGTATAAGTTCCACGTTCACTTATGTGCCGTACGGAGATTTACAGATGGGAGGCGCGGGCGTAATATTTAAGCTCGATAAAGAAACTTACGACGCATATATACTTACGAATTACCATGTCATTTACGATGTAAATAGCATCCAAACAGATCATATAGCAAAAAAGATAGATGTATGGCTTTACGGTAGTGAAAACGCAAATGAAGCCATCAGCGCCGAATTTTTAGGCGGCGTAATGAATAAGGACGTTGCGGTTCTTAAAATAAAGGGCGATAAAGAAGTTACCGAACCGGATAATACAAAACATACTAACAGTGACATACTCAAAAAGTCGGCGGCGCAGGAAATAACGGTAGGCGATTCCGACGAAATTTCGGTGGGAGATAATGTATATGCTATCGGCAATCCCGCAGGATTCGGTACTTCGGTAACGAGCGGCGTGGTTTCCGTCGCGGCTGAATATAAGACAATGCCTGCGCTCGATACCACACAAGAACAATTGAATGACTATTATCAAGGACAGGGTAGTATCACAACGATAAGTATGCTTGTAATGCGTGTAGACGCGGCGATAAATCACGGCAACTCCGGAGGAGGCTTGTTCAATGCCAACGGCGAATATGTCGGAACCGTCAATGCGCGCGAAGAAGCGAATGGTGTTATAGCATTCGGCTATGCCATTCCCGCCAATTATAGTGTCGCAATAGCAACAAAAATTATTGAAAATGAGGATCACAAAGCGACCCATGCCAATTTCGGATTTACGGTAAAGTCGATATCGAGTCACAGCGTATACATAGACGGAGTGGCTCGCGTTTGCCAAACTGTTGTCGTAGCAGGCGTAAGCAGCAATAATAAAAACAGCGATACAGTTGACGGTAACAAATTGCAAAAGGATGACGAGTTCGTTTCGTATCAAATCGGCGACGGAGAGGAGATCCCCATTATACATGATTATCAGCTTTCGATTGCAAGTTACGTTCTGAAAGAGGGCAATAAATTCACCATGAAAGTCAAGCGTAACGGAAAGGAAGTAACCATTACTTATAATTGTTTAGAGGGAATCGATTTTATAACGGATGATAAATAGGTAACAAAAACTTCGGGCAGATACGATGTTACCGTTCCGAATATAAAAGACGAATGCGTTTCGAATTTCGACTATCTTGGAACGTTGCGCGACTAAAAACCAATAATTAAAAAATTTTTTGGAGGGAATTATGGACGAACATAGCGTAAAGCATTTCAGCGAGGTAATGCAAAACATATTAACACAAATTCGTCGTGACGTCATAGGACAGCAGGACGTAGTTGAGGGAACAATAATCGCAATGATCGCAGGCGGCAACGTGCTACTCGAAGGCGTTCCGGGAGTAGGGAAGACAAGACTTGTCCGCTCTCTTGGCAGAGTTTTCGATTTGCCGTTTTCCCGTATACAGTTTACGCCAGACCTTATGCCCGCGGACGTCACGGGCACGAACATCATCGTGCAGGACGAGAAGGGGAATTCGATTTTTCGCTTTCAGCCGGGACCTGTCTTTTCGAATATTATCCTCGCGGACGAAATAAACCGTGCTACGCCCAAAACGCAATCGGCGCTTCTCGAGGCCATGCAGGAGCACAAAGTGACGGTGATGGGAGAATCACGTCGGCTCGAAGAACCCTTCTTCGTCCTCGCGACGCAGAATCCCATTGAGCAGGACGGCACATACCCATTGCCCGAAGCCCAGCTTGACCGTTTCATGTTCAAGCTTATTGTGCCTAATCCCGAGCCCAACGAGCTCAGAGAGATCATTCTCATGACGCAAAAGACGATGGACGAGGTGGCGGAAAAGGCTTGCACGGGGGAGGAACTTCTCGCGATGCGAAGAATGGCAAACGAGATCCTTGTTAACGAATCAGTCCTCAATTATGTGCTCGATTTATGCTCGGCGACCCATCCCGACAGCAAGTATGCGTCGGAGACGGCGAAGAAGTATCTGCGCCTTGGCGTAAGCCCGCGTGCGGGGCAGGCTCTCATCTCGGCGGGCAAGGTGCTTGCGCTTCTAAACGGTAGATACAATGTATCGTATAACGATATAAACAAATTAGCGTATCCTGTGCTCCGCCACAGAATAAAACTCAACTTCGAGGCGGTCGCCTCGCATATCACGCCGGACAATATCATCACTATGATATTGGAAGAATTGCAGAAAAAAATGGGGCGGAATGTTTCTGCGGCTTCGTTGGGATCGACGGCTTCCCATACCGCGCCTTCGCATGATGCGGAAAAGAAGCGGGGGCTGTTCTCAAATAAAAAATAATAGGTTTAAGAAATAAAAGGAGGGATCGAATATGAAGGCAAAAAATATTTTAATTCTCTTCATTGCACTGCTTACGTTGTTTGTTGTGTCCTCTTGCGATAAAGGAAAGCCGGACGAGATTGGATATAACGGAGATTGGCATTACAACTCCGAATTCCATTGGCGCGACCCCGACGAAACAGGCGACAATTGGATGGGTAAGCACAATTTCGTAAACGACGTATGTCATCTGTGCGGGTATTCAAGAAAGACGGGGACGGTCGACCCCGGAACGGAAGGAACGTTACCGCCGTCCGGCGAAGGCGAGCCTGACATTGACGACACCAAGCCATCTCATGACGACTATGAGCAAGGCACGACGCTTTACGATGAAGATGGATACTCATACACCGAAATTTACGGCAACGACGCGGAAGAAGGGAAAGTAACTTACTCATTTGGTGTGGGTAAAAATAAAGGTAAGGGCATAACAACATTAGATATTCCCGCCGAGTACAAAGGAATTCCCGTCACCGCGATAGACGATTACGGCTTTAAAAACGAAAAATCTTTGAGGACCGTTACAATATCGGACTCTGTCAAGGTCATCGGTTACGAATCGTTTGCCCATTGCACTGCGCTTCAAAAGGTAGTCATACCCAATTCTGTCACTTTCATGGATCACAGGGCATTTTTGGATTGTACGAGCCTAAGCGAGCTGACTCTCTCCGAAGGTCTCGAAAACTTATACGCCAGAACATTTTATTTGTGCACATCACTCCAAGAGGTCACATTGCCCGAGGGGATGAAATATGTTGCTAAGAGTTGTTTTTCGCGTTGCACGAATCTGAAAACCGTCTATGTTTCTTCCACAATAGAATCGCTGGACGGCGAATCGTTTTTCCTTTGCCCGATCACAAAAGTGGTTGCGCCAAGTTTGGACATTTGGATGAAGATAGATTTTTCCGGTCCGATCTTAACGAAGGGCGGAAATCTGTATATTAAAAATGAGGACGGAAAAGAGGAACTCCTAACTGAAGTGGATCTGCCTAATACCGTTACCAAGATCAAAAAATGCGTATTCACAAATTGCAGTTCGCTTAAAAGCGTGACGATTCCCGACACGGTCACGGAAATCGGGATTCGCGCCTTTGAAGGATGTAATGAGTTGGAAAGTATCACGGCAAACGGTGTGAGAATCATTGAAGGGGCGACGTTCCAAAGCATGAAGGGTCTGACCACCGTTTATTTGATGAGTGCGGAGGTACTTGAGCGAGAAGTGTTCTTCGGCTGCACCAAACTTAAAGAAGTGCACTTTGGCTCAAAGCTCAGAGATATCGGTCAGCGCTGTATGGTCAACACCGCGCTTACGGATATTTATTTCGATGGAACTAAGCAGCAGTGGGACAGCGTTTTGAAAGACGGGTATATAAATGGACAATATTGGAGCAGTGTTCCAAGGGGAGACTGTTGGAACTACGGTTTAGGGACGTATACCGTCCACCTTCAAAACGGCGAAAAAATTACGGAAAACGGCGCGTCTTACTAAACAAATACAACAACAAATTCAATGATCAAGGAGGAACTATATGGAAAGCATCTTCAAAAAATATCATAGTCGATTTGTTCGAATTGCGATTTTGAAATCTATCTGTTTTTCAGTAATTTTCGGCTTCGGCGTAAACTTTCTCACAGCGCTTATCCTACTGTTTTTTGATTTAAGCGTAGCGGTTGTGCTCGGTATTTCGATCGGTGCGGGCGTTCTTGCATTCGGATGCGCAGCTCCGCTGTTATACCGCTTTAAATTCAGACCGACCCTAAACAGAATGGCTTCCGCACTTGACGAGCAAGGACTTGAAGAACGCACGGCAACGATGGTGGAATTTGAAAACGACGACTCGTTCGTCGCCAAAGCTCAGCGTGAAGACGCCGTAAAAAAACTCGCAACCGTCAACCCAAAAAGTTTAAAATTCGTACTGCCCACAATTGCAGTCGTATTGATATCGTTAGCTATGGTGCTCGGTATATCAATGACGACCGTAACAGCACTCTCTGCCGCAGACGTCATCCAATTGCCCGGCGAAGAGTCCGAACAGGAAAATCCCGAAGAATCGGATGAACCTGATGAAGATGAAGGTGGACACCATACAGCAACGACTGCAACTACGTCACCCAATAACACAGGAGGAGGCAAACATCAAACAATAACTGGTTCACCGACGAATGCAAATACTGGTTCTCCTGATAATAACGCACTTCCAGAATCATCGTCTAACAATAACTCTGTACCGGCATCAACTATTGGACCTGTGATCGCTGTCTTGGTAGTTGTTATTGTACTTGCAACATGTGGTATTCTTCATTGTGCTCGTGTACGAAAACGAATAAATGATCAAACAAATACACAATCTATTAATGGCTGGACCTCATATTTACAATTCAAATCTCAAAAATCATCCCACGATAATGCAGACGAAGCAATCACAACAGCAAACGATGCTGAACAAGGTATCATGTCATCTTCTATAACAGCTCCGGCAACAAATGCAGCAGCGATAACAAGTAGTACAAGAGGAATTGTGGAAAATAATAATAATATAATTAATGGAGGAGGAACATGGCGTAAACCTGTAAAAAAACGTGATTATGACCGTGCATTTCATTATAGAATGAGTAAACCACCGCCATTAACACCTTGTGATACGGCACCAACAGTAACAGAGAAAGAATACAACAAC
>CANQUR010000069.1 GCA_947627075.1 uncultured Clostridia bacterium | reverse complement strand
CAGGCAAGGACAGCGCTTATATGTCCCAAATGCTCGCCACGATAGACGCTTCGGTGCCCGGGCTGCCGAGGGCGGAAGATTGCCCGATGAAATTTCCCTTTGGCGACAATGTAAAAGGCAAATTCGACGAATTGAACTTCAAATCCTTGCTTCGTCGCGAGGAGATTTTTTCGACGGCTTGCGGCAAGACGATGAACCTTCCGGAATGTCAAACGATCTCGCTTAATGAGATCGAAAAGTTAAATAAAGCGACTGCTGTCCCGTTTTTGTGCGAAAAGGGCGGCATTTTCGTTGCGGTCGACGGCATCGGCTATAAGTTGCCGCTAAAAGAAACGCTTTTGGACGAGGGCGAGGACGAAATGTCCGCCGTGCAAGCATTGAAAGGCTTTTTGGAAGGGGAAACGCTCAAAATAGTTTACGACGCAAAGACGCTCAAAAAACGCCTTGCCGTTTTCGACGTGAGTCTGAATAATTTCTTTGACGTCGAGCTTTGTCAATATGTCATAGATCCCTCTGTCGACCATGGCTCGCTCACTCACCTCGGAGAGGAGTACGGTTTTACGGGCGGGCTTCCGCTCGTGCTTGAAAAGCTGTATGAAACATTGCTTGCAAAGCTAAAAGAGGAGGGCAAGGAAAAACTCTATTTCGAGCTCGAACTTCCGCTTGTCGACGTGCTTTTCGATATGGAACGCGTCGGATTCAAGGTGGACAGAGCTATGCTCGATGAGCTCAATTCGCGATATGGGGTGCAAATAAAGCAGCTTCGCGACCAAGTGATCGCACTTGCGGGTCATGAATTCAATATAAATTCGCCCAAACAGCTTGCCTCGGTGCTCTTTGAGGAGTTAAAGATCCCTTATCCCAAACGCTCCAAAACGTACTCTACGAGCGCCGACATACTCGAACCGATGAGGGGCAATTTTCCTATCATAGACAAGGTGCTTCAATATCGCTTTCTTTTCAAACTCAAAAGCACTTATCTCGACGGATTAAAGCTTATGCTCGACGCGAACGATGTGGTGCATACCGAATTCAAGCAAATGCTTACCGTTACGGGCAGGTTGTCCAGCGTGGAGCCTAATCTTCAAAATATCCCCATCCGCACCGAGGAGGGCAGATATCTGCGCAACCTCTTTGTGGCGCGAAAAGACAATATCCTCATTTCGGCGGATTATTCGCAAATCGAATTAAGACTTATGGCGCATTTGAGCGGCGATAAACGAATGGTCGAGGCTTATAAAAACGGAGAAGATATCCACGCTTCCACGGCTTCCGAAATTTACGGAGTTCCGCTTTCCGAGGTCACTCCCGAGATGAGAAGAGAGGCGAAAATCGTTAATTTCGGCATTATTTACGGCATGAGCGATTTCGGGCTTTCTCAAAGCCTCGGAATAACGCCCAAACAAGCCGGAATGTATATAAAGAGATATTTCGAACGCTTCGGCGGAGTAAAAAGCTATCTCGACAGCACGGTGGAATTCGCTCGCGAGCACGGCTATGTGGAAACCTTGTACGGTAGGCGCAGATATATTCCCGAGCTCAAATCGAGCAATTTTATGCAACGCTCATTCGGAGAACGCGCCGCAATGAACACTCCGCTTCAAGGCTCGGCTGCCGATATAATCAAGGCGGCTATGATAAACGTGCATAATAAACTCAAAAACATGAGATCCAAACTCATCTTGCAGATCCACGATGAACTTATCATAGACGCGGCGGCGGAAGAGGAGTCCGAAGTCAAAAAAATCCTTGTGGACTGCATGGAAAATGTCATAAAGCTCAATGTGCCGTTAAAGGTGGAGGTGGGGTGTGGAAAACGCTGGTTCGACTGCAAATAAAAGAGTTTTGGCTCTGATAGGCGGCATCGCGAGCGGAAAGACCGCCGTAAGCGATATTTTGTCCGAGCTCGGAGCATATATTATAGATGCCGACGTCATTTCACATTATGTGACCGCGCCGGGCAGCGAAGGCGAAGCAATGCTAATAAAAAACTTCGGCGACTGTTTGCGAGACGGCAGACCGGACCGCAGACTCATAAGGGAAAAGGTCTTTCACGACCCCGAAGCGCTCAAAACTCTCAACGATATAACTCATCCGCTTATAATAAAGGAGATACACAGGCAGATAGAGAATGCGCAAGGCGTCGTAGTGGTGGTAATGCCCGTGCCGAAGGAATTGAGGCGTTATCATGCGGTTTTGAGCGTATATGCGCCTGTCGACGTGCGTATATCTCGATTGATAAAAAGGGATAATATAACGGAAGAACTTGCAAAAAAGATCATCGACGCCCAAATGAGCGACGAAAAGGCGGCTTCCGTTGCGGACTTCACATTTATAAACGACGGAGATAAGCAAAAATTAAGACGATCGGTGACCGCTTGGTGGAAATTTTATATTGAAGGTTAAATTCTTTTATTTTATTTGCGCTTTTATGTGCCTTATCTGCTTTGCCGCTATTGCGTTCGACCTGCTGTTCCCGATAAGGTATTACGCGGCTGTCAAAGAGAATTGCGACCGATACGGTGTGGAGCCGTCAGTCGCTCTCGCCGTTATATGGACGGAAAGCAAATTCCGATCGGACGCCGAAAGCAGTGCGGGCGCGTGCGGACTTATGCAACTCATGCCTACAACCGCGCAGTGGCTTTCGTACGAGCTCGATATCGAATACGGCAAAGAAAAGCTTTTCGAGCCCGAGTACAATATAAGGTTGGGTATTTATTATTTGAGCTATTTGAAGGAGAAATTCGACGGAGATTATGCTCTTGCGGCTTATAACGCGGGCGAGGGCAACGTCGAAAAATGGTTGCAGACAAATGGAGAAATAAGATTTTCGGAAACGCGCGACTATATAAATAAAGTCAATATGGCAAAAAAAATCTATAGATTACGCATAGGAGCATGAACCATGCGTAATTTTTTCGGCGTTTTTTTCTTCTTTTTTTGGATATAATCCTTTAGAGGTGAATTATGAAAAAGAAGGCAGTGAGCGCAAAGGACGTAAAGGACAATATTACGGCATTAAAGGGTAAAATGCTGCAGATCAAGGTGAATAAAGGGCGTAAACGCATAATAAAATACAGTGGCGAGATAGACGAGATACTTCCGTCGCTTTTCACTATGACGATAGTCGGCGAAAAGAATGTTTCGAGGCTTTCGTGCTCTTATAGCGACGTGATATGCGGCGACGTGATTTTGACCGAAAAAAAATAAAATCCGAGGTAATAATTCTTTCGCCTTCGAAATAGAATATAGTGTTAGTTAAACTTTTTTTGTTTTGGAGGATAAATATGGCGTTTGAACCTATTTATGAGGTTGCGGTCATGGGCAGCTTACAAAAGTTATGTTCGGGACAAGTGGTGGCAGAGGCAAAGATCGTGCCGCCGCACGGAGAAGAATTAACAAAGATATTGGGAGTGTCCGCCGTCGCAGATGTGATCACTACCGAGGTGTTTACGGGTGAAGCCCGAATAAAGGGAAAAGTCGATTTTCGCGTGCTGTATTCGGGCAATAACGGAGATCGTTGTTTGACTTATCGAACTGAATTCACCGACAAAATCGTAGACGACGCCATAACCGGCGGACGTCCTTGCGCCATAGCAAGGGTCCTCGACACCGATATCGTATCGGCGACCGAAGGCGAGATAAGACTCGCTTCCGTGGTCGAAACGGAGCTTTTCGGGCAGATAAGCAAGCGTATCAAATATCTTGTAAAGGGCGGCGACGAAATTTACTTGGGTGAAAGCAAGGTCGGCTATACCAAAGTCTTGTGCGAAGTGGACGGCAAGACCGAGGTGACTGCCGAATCTGCGATAAACGCCGACAAGATAGAATGCGTGGAAAGTCGTATATGCGTAAACAAAACGACCGCTTCTACCGACATGGCGATCATCGAAGGCGAGATAGTAAGCGACGTCGTTTATAGCCTTGACGGCAACATGGGGCACGTTATGCTTACTACACCTTATACTTTCGAAGCGGAGGCGGATGGTTGCTTGAGCGGCGCCAACGTCTTTGTAAAGGCTTATATAGACGATGAAAAAGCGACTATAGTAGAAGGAGAGGAAAACACCGTCGTCATATCTTATGAAATAAGCTTTTGCGGCTGTGCGAGCGAGGAACGTACTTTGCAATATGTAGCCGACGCCTTTTCGGTACATAACGAGTTGAATAAGACTACCGAAAAGGTCGAATTTGCGGTGGCAAAGCACTGTCTGTGCTTTCAAGACGAAGCGAGCGGCAGCGTGACGCTCGAAGCCGGCTTGCCTATAGTCGACAGCATAATAACTCCGATAGGCAGCTCCGTTTTGATTACAAGCGCATATGCGACCGATGGCAAGGTCACGATCGAAGGACTTGTACGTACAAACATAATTTATTTCAGCGGCGAGTCGAATTCTTCGAGTTCGGTCTCGGTCGAACTTCCTTTTTCGATTTTCAAACCTCTTGACGTAAAAGAAGATGATCTCGTCTATGCCACGGGACATGTTTTGGGAATATTTACCAAGATAAGACGCGGAAACGAAATAGATGTGCGTGCAGATCTTCGATTGACTGTTTGCGTAAGTGAAAAACAATGCGTCGATATAATTACCGAGATGAGCGAAGGCGAACGGATCGAAGCGCCGACAGCGGCTATTGCAATGCATATCGCCGCCAAAAAGGAGACGCTTTGGGATGCGGCAAAGGCGCTTTGCGTCACTCCGGAAACGATCACCGAGCAAAATCCGGAGCTGACCTTTCCTCTTACGGGCGGCGAAAGTATAGTATGCTTCAGACGTACGATAAAATAACGCGATAAAAGAATATAATTTCAACGGGCGAAAATCATTCGTCCGTTTTTTATATGGAATTTATCATTATGACGTCTATTTTCTTGATTAGTAAACGAGTTTTTGCTAAAATAAATTTATGTTGAGCAAAGTCAGAGTAAAAGTCTACGGAAAGATCAATTTATCGCTCAATATCACGGGCAAAAGGAGCGAACTTCATACGTTGGATTCTATTGTCGCGTCGGTAGATTTATGCGATACCGTGACCGTCCGCGACAGGTTGGACGATAAGATCAATCTTATATTCAACGGACAAGCGGTGAAAAACAATACCGTGCTAAAAGCGGTAAACGTTATGCGAAAAAGCTTCGGACCGTTCGGAGCGGATATCGTTGTGGAAAAAAGGCTCCCCATAGGCGGAGGCATGGGCGGTTCGTCCGCGGACGCCGCCGGGACGATCGTAGCGCTCGACCGACTGTTCGACTTCGGAATGCGCGGACTGAATATACGCAAGACTTGTGTCGAAGTCGGCTCGGACGTCTATTATATGACAAAGGGCGGCTATGCCCGTCTTTCGGGGATAGGCGATGACGTTGCTTTTTACGATATTAAAAAAGAATACGGCATAATTTGTATTTACGGAGGAGAGAGCCTTACCGCCAAAGTCTATTCCACTTTCGATAAGGTGGGCGGAGAGATACCCATAGACAACGATAGGCTTATACGATCTCTTTATAGCGGCGAAAGACCTCTCCTTGGCAATATGCTTACAAGAGCCGCCGTTTCGCTAAATGACGAAATAAAAACGAATATGGACGCTTTGAGCTCGGTCGGGCTCGAACCAAACATGACGGGAAGCGGTTCCACGGTCTACGCCTTTTCGGATGATCCGAGCGGAGATGTGGCGAGGCTGAACGAGAAGGGGATAAAAGCGTTTTCCGCTCAAACCAAAGCCTACGGAATAGAGTTCGAATAAAATTCTTTGCCGTATTTTTATTGTTGTTATCTAAGGCGTCGCTTGCGATTTGGCAACGGCGTCTTTTTTTTGCTATTTTTGATGAGCAGCAAACGCTTCGCGCTTATATATTCGGCTTTAATCGGCAGAAAAGACGTATTAAAATAGGACAAAAGGGTCATAATCTCTCGCATGAGAAGATTTGTGGTTTTATTGGGCGCTTTGTTTCTCGTTGTGGGAATAAGACTATATAACAACGGGCTCATGAATTGCGGCTTTGCGGGCGAATTGTATTACGGGACTTTTGATACCGTGAAAGCCGAAACTCAACCGCTTTTGGTCGAAGGCCCGCACAGAATGGATATAGTAGGGGACGAAAATACGGCGCTCGAAGTCATAAAGAACCTTTCGGGCAAGCTTTTGCGCAAGGAAAATATAGGAGAAATGACTGTTTTCTATGCCTTTTCACCTCGCCTTACCGAGCCGTGTTCGGTAAACGGACAAGAGGTCAACCTTATGATAGCCGTATCGAACGGAAATGTCGCGATAGGAACTCCGCTTCTTTACGGAAGCTACTGAAAAATTTTTGTTTTTTATTGTATAAACGCAAAAAATGTGTCAATAATCATTCGTGTCAGGAGGTAATTATGAAAGTTTATACTACAAATACCAAGGAAAAGAAGAATAAAAAAAGTTTATTGGCGCTTGTTATAGGACTAACTCTGATTGCATGCGCGATCATCATTACATTATGCGTGACTTTGACCGGTCGCACACAGGACGTGGGAGGCAACGTTATTCCACCCATCAACGAACAAGCCGAAAAGTATGTTATGCCCTTTGATGAATACGCCTTTGGTAAGGAGTTTTCGGACAAAGTTGTGTACAACAAGACTCTTAAACAATGGAGAACCCATAACGGAGTGGACTTCATGGTGGAAAAGGGCACCGAGGTCAAGGCTATTTTCGGCGGAAAGGTAGCAAAGATACAAAATACCACGCTTGAAGGTACAGTTATCACGATCGAGCAAAACGACGGCGTGACGACATATTATAAGTCGCTCTCTTCGGAAGTTGCGGTAAATGAGGGCGACACCGTTAAGGCAGGCGATATTATAGGAAGCGTAGACAACACCATGTCTATTGAAAAGAGCGAGGGAGTACATCTTCACCTCGAAATGATGAAGGACGGAAAGTATCTCGATCCTCTCGAATACTTGCCCGAAGGCGGAGTCAAATAATATTTTACCCCATACAAAGCTTTGGAGAAGGAGATCCCTTCTCTTTTTTTTGTATATTTATGTGCCTCTGATACGCATAATACCTTTGTATGAAAGCGGAAAAATTATTGGGTCAATTTGCCACAAAGGATTATGTGGGCACTCGCGACGTTAAGGTGGGTAAAAACACTTATAAATTGCTATTCAATACCGAGCTTACCGATCCCGAAATAATTAGGAGTGTGATAAAATCGCTCCGAATTTACGGCAAAGAGGTCAAAAGCGTAGATGAATTGATCAATACGGTGCTTTACGTATCCGAGGCGGAGCAAATAGACGACGAAGCAGAAGCTATGGAAATGCTTTTAAGTGGAGATATGCTTCTTTTTGCGGGCGAGGACGTAATAAAGGTCAATACTCGCAAGTACGACAAGCGTTCTGTGGAAGAACCGCCCACCGAAACGGTAATGCGCGGTCCCAGAGAGGGCTTTATAGAGGATCTGAAAACAAATCTCGGGCTTATCGAGAGGAGATTGCGCACACCTGCGCTGGGCATTGAAAAATATCGCGTGGGCAGAGTAAGCTCGACCAACGTCGCATTAGTGTATATTTCGACTATTGCCGATCCGAATCTTATAGAAGAGGTACGAAAACGCCTTAAAAAGATAGATATCGACAGTCTTATCGACAGCCATTATTTGCAACCGCTGCTCGAAGATCACCCGTTCTCTATTTTTCAGCAGTCGGGCATATCCGAAAAGCCGGACGTGGTGTGCGCAAAGTTGCTCGAAGGCAGAGTGGCGCTTATAGTGGACGGCTCGCCTATGGTGCTAACCGTTCCGTTCATGTTTATCGAAACGCTTCAAAGCAGCGAGGACTATTACGAGCGCAACATATATTCGTCTTTTTTGCGAATAATGCGCCTCATCGCGTTGTTTTTCGGAGCGGCATTGCCGGCGCTATTTGTCGCCGTGCAAATGTTTCACCAAGAGGTCATTCCAGTAAGGTTTCTCACAACGCTTATGAACGCGATCGAGGGCATACCATTGCCGCCTTTGCCCGAGATTTTATTTGTGCTTTTGCTGTTCGAGATAATAAGAGAGGCGAGCGTCAGAATGCCTCGCGCAGTAGGTATGGCAATGAGCATCGTCGGCGCACTCGTGCTCGGCGAAACGG
>CANQUR010000068.1 GCA_947627075.1 uncultured Clostridia bacterium | reverse complement strand
TACGAGCCATCGGGTTGCCGTTTTGTCCGATATTCAAGGTATGGAAGATTTCCTTGGCGATATGGACTTTAAGGTGGCGGGAACAAAAGACGGAATTACGGCTATTCAAATGGATATCAAAATAAAAGGCATTGATGAAAATATCTTGCGTACCGCGTTAGAACAAGCAAGACAAGGCAGATTGTTCATACTTGATAAAATGCTTCAAACAATTCCCGCGCCTCGTGCGTCGCTTAGCAAATGGGCACCTAAAATTATTTCCTTTGATATTGATCCGGATAAGATCGGCGAAGTTATCGGAAAGGGTGGAAAGACGATCAATAAGATTATTGAGGATACGGGCGTTAAACTCGATATAGAAGAAGATGGGCGAGTATTTATAGCCACTCCCGATGAGGCAATGGCAGAGAAAGCAAAGAAGATCGTTATGTCAATTGTTGAGGATGCCGAAGTCGGAATGATTTACGAAGGTCCCGTTACTAAAATATTAACAAGAGCGGACGGAGAAGAATTCGGTGCAAAGGTTCAATTATCGCCGAATAAAGATGGCATGATACACATCTCCAAATTGAGCAAAGATAATGTCAAAAAAGTTACCGATGTTGTAAATGTCGGAGATAATGTTGTAGTCAAAGTCATTAAAATAAGCATGAAAGGTATCGATCTTAAGCTCATTGAAAAGAAATAGTCTGATTATGTCAGACATAACAAGTATTAAAACCCTTATTGTAAAAACAAATACAATTAGGGTTTTAATATTTTGTTATTAATCATATGTCTTAAGAATAGAATATAGTATCTTTTCTTGACTTGAGGTGTATGATGACTAAAAAGGCTATGGGGAGTCTTGTATGTAATTTGGTGATCTGTACAGTTGTTGCAATAATATTTGCTATTTCTTTTGCGCCGGATACGCTTGCTGTTTCCGATGATAACGATCCGATAACCAAAGGTGCGTCCAAAACAAAGGTTTCTCTTATGGTAAATGTATATTGGGGAACCGAATTTATCCCTAAAATGCTAGAGATCTTCAAAAAGTACAATGTAAAAACCACATTTTTCATTGGCGGAATGTGGGCTTGTGAAAATGAATCTGTTTTGAAAGATATCTATCAAAACGGTCATGAAATAGGCAATCACGGCTATTATCACAAGGATCATAAAAAGCTTGATTACAAGCGCAACAAAGAAGAGATCGAGATTACTCATAAAGTAGTTAAAAGAATTCTTGATTATGATATGAATTTATTTGCGCCGCCTTCGGGCTCATATGGCGTTACAACTTTGAAAGTAGCCAAAGAATTGAATTATAAGACAATTATGTGGACTTATGATACTATCGATTGGCGAGATAAGGATGAGGCGCTCATTATAAAACGCGCTACGCAAAAAATAACGGGAGGGGCTCTGGTGCTTATGCATCCGACTGCGGCAACGGTAAATGCTCTTGAAAGGATCATTACCGAAATATTGCAAAAAGGTCTTACGATAGCTCCCGTAAGCGAAGTCATACAATCTTCGCAAATTAATTTGTAAAATTATAAAATATTACCAATACTATACCAAGGAGGTTTTTATGGCGCAATTGATCTCATATGATAATGGATTACGATTAGTAGTTGAGAATATACCGTTCGTTCGATCCGTAGCTGCCGGCGTTTGGGTCGGAACGGGAAGTGCAATGGAAAATATAAACAACAATGGTATATCTCATTTTATAGAACATGTCCTTTTTAAGGGAACCGATAAAATGTCCGCGTTCGATATTGCCAATGCTTTTGAAAGTAAAGGTGCTTCGGTCAATGCATTTACAAGTAAAGAAAACACGTGTTTTTATTATAAGTCCATAGATTCCGACGCAGAAAAATGTTTTGAAACTCTCAGCGAATTGTTATTTGATTCGATTTTTGCTCAAAACGAACTTGATAGCGAACGCAAAGTTGTTTTGGAAGAGATAAATATGGATGAGGATTCACCCGAGGATATATGTTATGATTTGCTTGCAAAAGCTTTATACGGCGACTATCCGATAGGAATGCCGGTATTGGGATCGCGTGAAAATGTGCAAAGCTTCAATAAGCCGGATATTTTGCGATATATGGAGGAGCAATATTGCTCGGAAGCAATAGTAGTAACTTTTGTCGGTAATATCACTGTTGAAAAAGCCGACGCTATGGTAAGGAAGTATTTCCTTCCGTTTGTAAACACGAAAAAACAAAAAAGTACGACCCAAGGATCTATCAATTATAACTGCATTACTAAATCATTTATAAAGGATTTTAAGCAAACCAATCTTATGCTTGGGTTCCCGTCAATAAGCTTCGGAGATAAACATATTGCGATACAATCCGTATTGAACGTTATTGTGGGCGGATGTATGGGTAGTAGACTGTTTCAGCATATCAGAGAGAAAAAAGGATTGGCGTATAGTGTATATTCTTCGCCATCGAGATATTTTAATTGCGGATCATTTAATATAGCGCTTAACATAAATTCAAAAAACACTCGACAAGTTCTCGACAGTGTTTTTGAAGAACTTGATTTATTGATCCAAAAAGGTATAACGGTAGCGGAACTTGAAATGGCAAAGGCGCAGTTGAAATCAACTTTGATTTTCGGTCAGGAAAATCTTCAGACTATTATGATATCTCTGGGGAAAAATATGCTTTTATGCAACAAAACGTTTGACATAGATAAGATGCTTACTGAAATAGATGAAGTTACAGCCGAAGGTGTAAACAGAATGGCTATAGAAATATTTGCTAAACATCCGGCCTTGGCATATGTCGGTCCGGATTGCGGGATCGATTTTGAAAAATATTTAAGGAGATAAATTATATGGACAAGCTTGATGAAATTTTCAAGATGCAAAAATCGCTCAACGATTATATTATAACCAATCGAAAGCTCGATTTTACCAAAGAAGAGTGGATCCAAAAGGGCAGCCTTGCACTAATCGATGAAATTACCGAATTACTTAATGAAGTAAATTACAAATGGTGGAAAAATCCCAAGCCGATAAATGACTCTGCGGTCAAAGAGGAGATCGTCGATATGTTGCACTTTTTTGTTTCGATATGCCTTTATGCAGGTATGACCTCGGATGAATTATATAAAATCTACATAAATAAAAATAAAGAAAATTATGACAGACAAAACGGAGTGTCGCAGAAAGAAGGATATTCGCTAAAGGACAATAAATAATTTTTTATTGCTCGAAATTTTATTTTTCTGCGATAATTTATTTGAAAATAAAATCTCTTTATGATATAATATTAGTAGGTAAGGAGAATACTTTGGATACGAAAAAAAAGAATAAGAATAACGGTCAAAAGGATCATAATGTTGCCGGGATACTTTGTATTATAATATCTTTGTTTTTCTTGATCTGTTTAAGCACGCCGTTATTAAGTGATATAGGAATTTTTATAAGAAATCTGACTATGGGATTGTTCGGATATTTGAGCTTTCCCGTAATTTTGTGTACTTTATTTTTAGGCATTCTGCTATTAATGAACAAGAAGGCAGTATTGAGCTTTAAGCAAATAACTTTTATTGCGCTTATAGCCGTTTGTGCCGTATTTATTTTGCATACTGCAATCGATTCTTCGAAATTACTGTCGGATGACTTTGGCACATATATTGGATCGCTTATTAACTTTAATAATACAAATACGCTTGCTGATTATTCTGTAGGCGGAGTGGTATTCGGAATTTTTGTTTACGGGATTAAATCAATTCTTTCTATTGTAGGAGCATATATCTTATATAGTATTCTGCTTATTCTGTTTTGCGGATTGCTTATATATGATTTTCGCCAAGACCAAAAAAGGATCATCGAAGAAAATGCCAAAAAGAATCCGCGTTTTATCTCGTTTGAAAAAGGGAAAAGTTCTCCTCGACCCGTTCGCGAAGGTTATGATCCGACACTGTATGTCGGAACTATCGAACATACAAAAAAGACTGTTGTCCAAAACGGAGATTTTTCTTCTATAAATGATGGATCATATAGCAATATGCCGCTGTCCGAAACCATTTCTCATTTTGATACGGCTCCAAACAACGACAGATATAATAACGAAAGCGATAGATATAACGGCAAATATAATGATGATAGATATTCATATGACAGTGGATATAATGGATCTTCTTATGCCGAGAAAGATGAGTACAATGATGAAAGTTTACACGACAGCGCAATGAAAAGATTGTTCGGGAATCCGGATGAGGTTTACAGAAATTACGAAGAACAATTGAGAAAAAATATGGATATACGCGATAAGTCGATGAGAACCGATGTTACGACGAACGATGACGCTAAAATTTTAAGCAAACCTCAGCCTGTTAGCTTATATCCGAGTATAGATCGAGAACCTAATAGAAATCAAGCGGATAAAACGGTAAAATACGTATTGCCCGAAATACCTTTTTTACCCGAAAAGGATGTATCCGATCAAATTGTTGATGGTCCTATATTGAATGGAGATGAAATTTCGAAAACAATAAAAGACAATCAAAAACATGAGTCCGAACAAGCAGATCAAATCAAAGATGACAATTCGACAGTAGAAGAGGAAACCCCCGAACTTCCTCCGATAATCGTCGGCAATCCTAAACTTCAAAAAGAAGAGATATCTGATGATGATCAAGATGTCAAAGAAGAAGAAAAAGATGATGAACCGGAAATAGAGCAAATGCCTATTCTCAATGGGGATAATTTCACTAAAAAAGAAGAAAATACCGAACATAAGCTGCAACATGATTTTTGGGCGGTAAGGTTCGGAGGCATCTTTAAGGATCAGATAAATGATGAAAAAGATACTTCTGAAAAAGAAGTAGATAACGAAAGCAACGATGCCGAAAGATCATTGCTTGATAATGAAAACAATACTTCCGAAAAGATTGAAGATGATGGCAATCTCCAAAATGACAATGCGCGTTTCTCGGAAAATAATGAAATTGTCAATGAAAAGCAAGATGAGCAATTTGAGAAAGCCGATATCGGATCCGAAGATAATGAATTTACATTGAATATTGACGATGAAATTTCATTAGAGGATGATAATATAAAAAATGATATCGATGCTCAAGAAGATGACAAAAAGATAGAACAAGAGCAATTAAAAGATGATAGCACATCGGAAGAATATGGCGATATCGATTCCGATAATGATGATACGACACCTAACTTCGATGTAGAACAAGAGCAGATCGAGACCAATGTCGAGACGGATTCTGATTATGATATAGAAGAAAATAATGGCGAGATATTAAATGAAGAAGAAGTCAATATCTCAGACGATGGCGATAATGCCATATCCGATAATGAAGGCGAGAATAAAGATGAATTAGCTTCGGATAAAGAAACAGCTATTGGAGATAATGGTGATTCTTTTGATGATAAAGTCATTGACGCAAAGATCCCGGATAGCTTAAAAATGGTCGATAACGCTATTGATATGTCTGAAACAAGCGATGAGATAGACAATGACAATACGGGATATTATACAACGGAAAAAGATTTCGAAAGGACTGTCGGGGAAATTTCTCTTAAACTAAATGATGATAAGTTCGGTTTGAATAACACTTCCGGCGTCAATAATCAAATCAATATGGATGATTATGATGTTGAGATCAAAAACGATAAGCCTAAAAAAATAAAGAAGCACTTAAAATACACACCGCCACCGCTTGACTTGCTTGTTACGAATTCAACACAATCGGAAGACGATGAAGATTATGAGCAAAATGCGCGCAATCTCGAAGAGGTTTTGCATAATTTGAAGGTCGATGCAAAGGTTGTAACTATTACACGTGGACCGGCTGTAACGCGATATGAACTTGAAGTTGCGCTCGGACAATCGGTAAAGAGCATACCGAATCGCGCCGAAGATATAGCGTATTCTTTGGCGTCCAACGGAAGTGTCCGAATTGAAGCGCCAATTACGGGTAAACGTGCTGTGGGTGTGGAAGTTCCCAATAAGAAAGTGTCAATTGTGTCCTTAAAAGACATTATCGACAGTGAAGAATTCGCTCAATCGAAATCATGCCTTACAATGGCGTTAGGAAAAGATATTTCAGGCAAGATCATACTTTGTAATTTGGAAAAAATGCCTCACTTGCTTATTGCCGGAGCTACCGGTAGCGGAAAAAGCGCTTGCTTGAATTCGATAATTGCAAGCTTTCTGTATAAGGCATCGCCCGAAGACGTGCGATTGATCCTTATCGATCCGAAACAAGTGGAATTTGTTCTTTATAGAAACATGCCCCACTTGCTTATGAAAAATATAATTAATGATAGTACGCAGGCGATTAATGCTTTCAAATGGGCTCGAACAGAAATGGACAGACGTTATACTTTATTTGCAAAATACGCTGTTCGTAATTTGAGCGACTTCAATGAGTGTTCGGCAGTAGTCAATGGCATTGAACCGAAACTTCCGAGAATAGTCATCATAGTTGACGAGCTTGCCGAATTGATGATTTCCAAAAACGCCAAAGAACTTGAACAAAATATAATGAGCATGGCACAGAAGGCGAGGGCGGCAGGTATGCACTTAATATTGGCAACTCAGCGTCCCTCTGTCGATGTCCTTACCGGCACTATAAAAGCCAATTTTACAAGCCGTATAGCTTTTGCAGTAAAAGGACAAGCCGATTCTCGTACTATTCTTGATTTTGCAGGAGCGGAAACATTACTCGGCAACGGCGATATGCTTTATGCTCCGCTCGGAGCAAAAGAGCAACGTGTACAAGGAGCATTTATTACCACCGAAGAAGTGGAGAATATAGTTAATTTTGTAAAAGAAAATAATGATGTTGATTTTGATGAAGATGCTGAAAATATAATTATGAAAAAACCGGAAGAAAATGCTCCGACGGCAATGGAAGAAGAAAAATCCAATGAATCTGCCGAGGATCCGCTTATGAAAGAAGTTTTGAAAAAAGTCATAGAGACTCATCAAGCTTCGGCGTCACAAATTCAACGTAGATTCTCGGTAGGTTATAACAGAGCCGCAAGACTTATAGACCAAATGGAAGAAAGAGGTTATATCGGTCCGTTGGATGGCTCTAAACCACGAGAAGTCAAAATAACAAGAGAAAAATTCATAGAGATCTATGGTGAAGATATATCATGATGCTTTACGTTATTTCTTTGGGGTGTGATAAAAATCGCGTAGATACCGAAAAAATGCTTTATAGAATCAGAGGCAAATTTTCGATCACCGATAATATTCTCGATGCCGATATTATCATTGTGAATACTTGTGGATTCATATCCTCTGCCAGAGAAGAATCTATTAATTCTATTCTCGAAGCGGCGGAATGTAAAACAAAAGGTAAATGCAAAAAATTAATAGTTACCGGCTGTTTGGTTCAAAAATTTTATTCTGAACTTAAAGATCAAATACCTGAAGTTGATGTTTTTTTGGGGGTAAATGATTATGATAAGCTTTGTAATATATTAGATAGTTCCAATGATTTTGTATCTTGTATACCTCCTTGCAAAGAAATAACAGGGCGTATATTGACAACGCCAATGCATTATTCATATTTGAAAATAGCCGATGGATGTAACAACAATTGTACATATTGCACAATTCCGTCTATAAGAGGGCGATATCGTTCATTTAAGATAGAGGATTTACTTGCAGAGGCGAAAGATTTGATAGATCAAGGAGTCAAAGAAATAATCCTTGTTGCGCAAGATGTAACGCGTTATGGTATTGATTTATACGGTAAGTATATGCTTGTAGAGTTGCTCAAAAGGCTTTCTGAACTAAATTTGACGTGGATAAGACTTATGTATTGTTATCCCGAACTTGTAACGGATGAGTTGATAGACGAAATAGCTAAAAATCCAAAGATAGCTAAATATATAGATATACCTCTACAACACGTGGACGATGATATATTGAAAAAGATGAATCGTAAATCTACGAATGAGTCCATTATTCTGGTCATTAATAAATTAAAAAAGCATAATATTGCCATAAGAACAACGCTTATGACAGGTTTTCCATCTGAGTCCGACGATCAGTTCAATAAATTACTCCATTTTGTAGAGGATAGCAAGTTGAGACACGTAGGTGTTTTCGAATATAGCGATGAGGATACTCCGTCGGCAAAAATCAAAGGAAAGGTCCCTAAATATGTCAGACATAATAGGGCGAAA
>CANQUR010000067.1 GCA_947627075.1 uncultured Clostridia bacterium | reverse complement strand
TCTACGTAAATGTGCGTCACCATGCTCATTATTGCCCCGCTTACTAACATTATGGCTAGCAATATCAGCGGCAAAATCAATATAGTAGACGTTATTAATTTTCTCATCTTATCCCCCTTTTTACGGTTCTATATTTTTATATTTTTTATTGACCGTAAACCAATATACAATTAAATTTATCGCAGCATAGACAAATGCTATCGCTATACAAATCAAATAAGTCGGAATGTTGCCCAACGATTCCATGCGCGGGAATATTATCGAACAAGCACCGAGTATGGCGGCGATAACGAGCCCTATCATAAGCATATACGTTATGTTTATCTCGTCGACTTCGCCGTTCGCCTTCGGCTTGAGATTTGGGTTTGCGAGATTAAGGTTTATTCCGTTAAACACAAGCCCGAATACCAGCAATATCTGAGTCGCTATTATGCTTGCGATTTCCGCAGCGCCGACAAACTTCAAAGCGGCAATGACGATAACGCTTATCGCCAACGCGCCCACGCTTACTCCGACGTTTAGCAGTCCCTTTATAAGCAACTGTTTTCGATAAGAAACGGGCGTCATCTTGGTAATATAAAAGGTTTTGCCCTCGACGCTTATTATCGCGCCCGTAAACGAACTTATCATCGCCATAAATACCGCGAGAACCAACATGGATGCGCCGAAGCCGATATCGCCGCCCACTTGAGCCGCGCCGACTATGTGAACGAGCCTGTTGCAGAAAAAGACCATAACGGGCGTCGAAATAGCCACTCCGAAGTAAAAGTACGAATATGTCTTTGTTCGCAAGATTTCCTTTAAGGTGTATCTGAAAATCGCCTTGACGCTGCCGTACCCGTCTATTTCCGAACGCCTGTCGTCTATGCCGTAGCCGCTTTCGAGCGACTTGTTGCGCACGTCGCGACATACCACGCGCGCCAATGCGACTCCGCCCGCAATAAGCGCGACTCCCGCACCGAATACGACGCCGAAGCCGAGCCAAAATTTTTCGAAGAATATTATATTCCCCAAATAATATGCGGGATTATAATACGAGTCGAGCGACGCGAGAAGGCTTTCCCATATTTCGAGGGTTCCTTCCTCCCAATTTCTGTGAATAAAGAATTGGGCAAGCACGGTGAGAATGTAATTGTATAATAGGAACGCGCCGATTAGCACGATTACGAATATTATCAAACGAATAATTCCGTACTTTTCGAGAAACGAATTGAGATACATTACGGGAATTGCTATGAATATCGACAAGCCGAAAGGAACCATCGGCAAAAAGATTATCCCGAGCAACACGCCGAGAATGTACGTAACCGTCACGCACTGCATGGCGATGCCGAACACTACCATTATGGGCAAAAGCAATATTGCGGAATATATCCACAGATCAATGTAATTGAGTATCAAATAGCCGACGAAAAGTTTGAACGGACTGAGCGGAAAACGCGCCGTTATTTTTAGGTCGCCGGGTCTATATAATCTGTTTATCTGCATTCCCGTCGCAAAAACGGTAAGCCCTATCATAATTAAAGTAAGATATAATACCGAAAGCCTTTTGGCGGTTACTTGTATGCTCGATCTTAAAACAAACGTAAGCGCCATTACCATAGCCAAAGCGACGACTATCGCAAACGTAATTGCAATTGCGGTAAGAATCGCGCTCTTTTTGCTGTTGTTGCGATTAAGCCCCCACTTTAATTTGAGTTGCAAGCGAATGAACTCACGCATTTTTATTGACCTCGTTGACTTCCATGAAATATTTATCGAGATCGAAGTCGGGCTCTTGCTTAAGATCGATTATGTTTATCAGCTCGCCTTTTTTAATAAATACGACTTTGTCGCAAGTCTTTTGAACGACGTCGAGGTTGTGCGACGAAAACAGCACCGCATGCTCGTTGTCCGCGTAACCTCGGATAAATTCGCAAAGTAAAGCCATGGTTTGCGGATCGAGTCCGACCATCGGCTCGTCGAGAATCCAAAGTTTGGGATTATGTACGAGCGCACCCAAAATACATATCTTTTGTCGCATTCCGTGCGAATAGTTGGCTATTTGCACATTAAGCGATTTTTTGATATCGAATTTTTCGGCAAGTTCTTCCACCACATAACGCTTTTGCTGTTCTGTCGCGCCGTAAAGACTGCCGATATAATTTACATACTCCTTGCCGGTGAGCTTTTCGTAGACGGAGTGATCGTCCGGAACATAGCCTATCAACCTCTTTGCCTGTTCGGGATTCTCGTTTAAGTCGAAGCCGCCCACCTTTATAGCGCCTTCGCTAAATGGCAAAACGCCTATAATGCTCTTGATTATAGTGGATTTGCCGGCTCCGTTGCTGCCCACAAGCCCCACGACTTCGCCCGCCGAAACGGTAAAGTTTATATGGAGCGCCGAATAATATTGATTTTTGGAATATTTTTTCGAAAAATCGACTACTTCTAACATATCTTTAGTTTCCCCCTTAAATGTCAATAGAATACAACATTTTGTGCAACATATCGACAAAACATCATTAACATCGGCATTTTATCACCCATTGACGCCGATTGTCAAGCTAACAAGTGATGTTTGCGAAAATTTTTTGATTTTCGCCCCGAGAAAACATAAAACCACCTTAAAGCGGCAGTACGAAATTAATCCCCTACGACGCATAGTGCGCGCGAAGAAATTACGGATTTATGGAAAATAATAGCTTTGATAGCAAAAAGAAACTTGTTCGGTCAAGAGTTCAACCGACTTGTTCACGGCGGAATTTATATGACCTAAAACAAATCGGGAGAAAAGTCCTTTTTTGATTGTGCATAAATCTTATCGAAATCATTACTCTCATACCGTTTCCCTGTCGATTGTGATTTAATGAATTGCCAATCGGAAAAATCATAAACGGAATACTCGTACAAAAGTTCTTTTCTTGCGCGTTCGATTTCTTCCGCGGAAATGGATTTGCACAGCCATTGTCGAAGAGAGTCGAGCAAATTGTCTATTGCCTTCAAAACGGTCGCGTCTTCCTCATAAAATCTTTTGAAAACGGATTCAACCTCGGATGCGTACACACAGCAATTCTTTAGGGAATCTTCATCAAATTGCGACAGAATACAGGGATGCGAAATACACAATAAATTCGAAACGCTTTTTCGAACGACTTCTTTATTCTTCAACCTTTGTTCCGTAACGATTTTAATATAGTTTTTTTTCTTATTTTCTACCAAAGTGCTTACAAAACCAATAATTAATGAAGTAATTGAAACCAAAATTGTTACAACTTGAAGGACTAAAACGACGATATCCATATATTATTCTCCTTTGTGCTGCTTTATTGTATCAAAATTAAATTAAAATGACAA
Source organism: uncultured Clostridia bacterium (assembly GCA_947627075.1). GTDB lineage: Bacteria > Bacillota > Clostridia > Christensenellales > Pumilibacteraceae > CAG-552. Next base: position 4,861 of record CANQUR010000067.1, on the reverse strand, counting down.
GCGTTTCAAAAGTCTTTCCTAATATAGATAGTGAATGATTAGTAAAGAATTTTTATCTAAGTACCCGAATTTTTGGTTTGCAGTGTCCCATATAGATAGAGCAGATTAAGAAAGATTGATGAAACTTTATCGTAGACCACGGACTTGTCTTCTTCGCTTCCTCGGTGGCGATAAAAGCGGTGTCGGTTATTTTGTGCGATATTCATTCGCCACCGCGAACCGATTTTTGCGTTGCAAAAATGTTCTCACCCTCTGCCTCCGCCTATCCAAAAGGCACCCGCATGGGGTGCCTTTGGTCTGGCGGGGTAGTAATAAACTAAATCGAATTATATTTATCATCTGTTTCTTTTTTCTCGCATGCCAACTTTTGCAGAATAGTAATAAATAATTCAAAAAATTTGAGATGTTCATTGATAAAACAGCCCATATACCCATCTGTGTGCTTTTCCTCAAAAATATATCGCCATGAAACAAAAACATCTTTTGCGCGTTCTAACAAGCCGTCGAAGGAATGGCCGTCCGGCTGTATCCAATGCGTTTCGACATATTCTCGAATTTGATTTTGTAAAGGCGTATCCAATTGGGAATATAGTGCTTTAAGGTCATGCCACTCTCGGTGATCGATTTCTTTAATTTTTTCTCCTAATAAACTTTTCAGATACAGTTCGCAAGCAAACGCAGCATTGACTATTGCGGGAACTCCAACAAAGTGGCAAAATGTGCGTCCATATTCGTCAACTTCCGGATCTTCTCCTCGAACACACCGCCTATATGCCTCTTTAAAATCATCGGCTATAGATAATATATCATGTTGAAAATCGTCATTTTTACTCATTAATGTTCTCCATTCAAAATATTAAATTACCAAGTTATTTGAGGCACTCCACCATAAAAAGCAGGTTCTCCACCGCTTATCGAAAAGGCTATTTTTTGAGTTTCAAGCAGGAGCTTATCGGCTTTATCGTACTGCTTAACTATGTACTCATATTTACCATAAGCGAGACCGCCGATAGACTTAAAAAATACTTCTTTATCTACATTGTATTTTGCAAGCATTTGTCCGTCATGATAAAGAATAATCTCGGTTCGATCATAATCATCGCAACAAGGCTGAAAATATATATTGACTAAATCCTTACCTGTAGCATGTTTTATTGACGCCGCAGTCAATAAATTCTCTTTGCGTTTTTTCTCCTGCTCGGCGTAATAAGCTTCCTTGTCGGCTTCGATATATTTGAGATTTATTATATAATCATCCGCAAGATTGTTTTTGAAACCAAGTCGAATTTTATCTGCTCTATCTCGAAAATCGACTATTATGCGAAAAACGAGATCTTCTTGATCCCCGCGGAATGGGGTCAATTTGACTTCATCCCATTTGCCGTCTTTTTCGACATAAACATTGTTTATTATTTTATAACGACGTGGATCTATAATTATAACATATTCGAGCAAATTTATGTTCTTATCTTGTGTAATTGTTAAAGTGTCGGTTTCTATATCAAATCTGCCGTATTTATTGCCGCCCTTTTCTTCCTGTTCAATCGGGCAACAGCGATAAAAATCTAATCTGTCTTCCAATAAATATTCTGATATTTATTCATATTTTAACTCCTTATTTCAAATTGCAGATATAATCAATGCAGTACTGAATTTCATCGAGCGTAAGCATATCTTTCTTCTTTTCGGAATGAACGATACTGTTGCGACACATACGTAGTTTTTGAAGATATTCGACAAAATCATTTGTGACTCTATAAGAATATCCCCATCCATCATCTTTATTCTCAGATCCGTATTGTGAGCAATATTTATCAAGCATTTCCGAAAAGTCGCCCTCATAATGATATGTAGACCGTAAAATCGCTTCAAGTCGAACGCATAGTTTAATGATAACTATTTCTGTATTTCCTTTTTTAAGTTCAGATTCTAAATATTCTTTTGTCAATTCATTGACTACTTGCCCTTTTTCAAAATCGAATGTACATTGTTGAATAATTCTTTGCTTATATTCATTCATATATTTTAGGATATCTTCAAAGGAACATGGAGTTGTTATGGCGCCGTTTATTTTAAATTTACTATTGATGTGAGGTGATCTTTGATATATTAAATAAAGATTTTTCTTTACCCCATCAGTGTCATTTTCCATTACTTCACGTGCAATTCGATTTGCATACTCTGCATTTAATGAATCATCATATCGAGCCGTTTCGCTCTTATCGACCATGTACTCAAAAATTTTGCGTAGTTCATTATTGTTAAGCCATAGTATCAATTTTTCCACCGGATGAATGGGGTATTTTGCAAGAGTTGTCTTGATGATTTTCAAATTTTTTGTTGCAACAAGCTCATCGATATTAACAAGCCCGTCATGTATTGTAGATTGAATAATAATCTCGTCTTGCGACACCGATTTATCTGCCTTTAATTTTGCCATTCGTATTTCATATTCGGAAGCTATATACGGCTTAAAATTACCGTAGAAGCTTTGTATGTCACTATTGATCTTATCGAACTTTTCGAATAAATCAAAATCGCCTTGTTCCAAAGCAAGTTTTATCGTTTTTTCCAATATTCTGACCAATCCGTAATCTTTTGTTTTATCATAGTGTGCCGCGAAGAAAAAATTGTTGGGCACAAAATTACATTGACCAAAACCATTGGGTTTCATATCGATATTTTTATATCCGTATTCGTTATTTTGAATAGCGATTGAAAGAAGCTTATTAAGCATCTCGGTTTTGTTTTTCAAGTAGCTTTGATGGATTAAATACGGAAACATATGATACCAAACGCATTGCCTGTTATTTTGATGTCCGAATATAACGTCTAACGTCTTTTCGTTAATACGCTCATCACATGCTATTGTGTCTATGATATCTTCTGTTATAACACATAATGACTTATATTCGCCTTGTAATTCTGGTTCCATTTCTTTTGGAAGCAGTGATAAAAGCGCATATTCGTTTTCGAAAGTCCAGCGAGGATAATAACTGTTGCCGACACTAAACTGTTTACCAATTAATAAATCAAGACGATTTGTTAAAATGGCAAGTTTGATTGCATCAAGAAGTTTGAATTTTTGTATATTCGTTGTATTCATTTCGCAGAGTTTTACAAAAACCTTAAAGCTCTGATATTGCAATATATAATCAATAAGCGATTTCCCTTGCTCGTCTTTATGATTGATTTCGATTCCATCAAGCAGTGATATGTCGTCCTTTTTGGCACATAATTCTGCTTTGGAAATTGTAACAACTTCTTTTTCGGGCGTTTTTCCTGTCATGATATAGTCAATACTGACCCCGAATAGTTCGGCGAGTACCGGTAAAAACTCAATGCTCGGTGCGCCATTGTCTTGTTCCCATTTGCTTACAGCTTTATCGCTGACTTGTAATTTTTCGGCAAGTTCGGCTTGTGTCCAGCCTTTTTCTTTACGAAGATCGGCTATGGTCTTTCCGATACTATGCTTTTTACTGAATATTTCCATTTAATCCTCCTTTGAATTCATTTTGATTATATCATATTTCAATCAATATGTAAACCTACTTATTTTTTATAAAAAGAACATATGTGTTCTTTTCTATTTCGTAAAACTCTACGCTAAGTAGAATTATATCATAAACTCAAAATAAAAACAAACATTATTCAGTTAAAAAGTTTTATTTTATTCCAAACCCACCCTTATTGAGATAATGGCGTGTGCTTTTGATTTGGCAAGCGGAGAGCGCGGCGGTGTCGGTTATTTTGTGCGTTATTCATTCGCCACCACGAACCGATTTTTGCTGACGCAAAAATGTTCTCACCCTCTGCCTCCGCCTATCCAAAAGGCACCCGCATGGGGTGCCTTTGGTTTGGCGGAGGCAGAGGGATTCGAACCCCCGTGCCCTTGCGAGCAAACGGTTTTCAAGACCGCCTCGTTATGACCGCTTCGATATGCCTCCGTATTCAATTGTTTTTTTGCGACCGCTAAAGTATAACATAAATATTGACGCGTGTCAACTTTTTAGCGCGCTATGCGAATTTAATATCCGTTTAAGTTGCAAAAGCAAACGGGAAATGATATAATACTAACGAAAATCAAAGGACGCGGCGAGGCGACTCGCTCAGAGGAATATTATGGATATATATCGGCAATTTAAGGAAGCAAAGTACGGATTGATGTTGCACTTCGGGTTGTATTCGTTGCTCGGCGGCGAGTACAGAGGAAGCCGAGGACCGTACTATGCCGAATGGATTCAATGTGACAAGCAAATTCCCAACGCCGAAATGGAAAAACTTGCGGCGATTTTCAACCCCATCTATTTCGACGCGGACGAAATATGCGACTTTGCGGTAAGGTGCGGCATGAAATACATAGTGGTGACCGCCAAGCATCACGAAGGCTTCGCCCTTTTTAGGTCGGTCGACAAGTTCAATTCGTTCGATTTTTCGCCTTGTCGGCGCGACCTTATAGGAGAACTCGCGGACGCTTGCAAAAAACGCGGGCTCAAATTGGGAATTTATTATTCACAAGTCATCGATTGGCACGAAAAGCACGGAGGCGGATATCTTTCCGATCCGTCCGACGCGGCGGGCGCGTCCTGGGAAAATTCGTGGGACTTCCCCGACAAGAGCGAAAAAGATTACAATATCTGCTTTGAAAACAAAATCTTACCGCAAATAAAAGAGCTTATGACCAACTACGGCGAAATCTTTCTCGCCTGGTTCGATATGCCGCTCGACTCCACGCAAAAGCACAGCAAAATAATATACGACCTTGTAAAAAAATTGCAGCCGAACTGCCTTATCAATTCGCGACTCGGGGGCGGCGTCTACGACTACGTTTCGCTCGGCGACAATGAAATTCCCGACGATC
>CANQUR010000066.1 GCA_947627075.1 uncultured Clostridia bacterium | reverse complement strand
GGGCGTGTTTGACGTTACCGACTCGGTACGCGAAATAATGGCCGAAATGGGGCACGAGGCGGAAGGCGAGGTGATCGTAACTCGTCGATTTTTTGACAGCGGGAAAAACGAAATACGAGTAAACGGCAGAGTGGTGACGGCGTCCATGTTACGTCGTCTTACCGAGAAGCTTGTGGATATATACGGTCAGCATGAGTACATATCCGTTGCGAATATATCCGAACAAGGCAGACTTTTCGATTATTATGTCAGACATAATATAGGAGATATGCTTAAAGTAATAAGCGAAAAGACGTCCGAATTGCATAATATCAACGAAAAATTGGCTCAAATCGGCAACGGTGAGGACAGAGAGCGCCTTATAGATATTCTCAAATTTCAGATAGATGAGATCGAGAGCGCGCATGTTTATGAAGGCGAAGAGGAAGAACTTACCGCAAAACGCAAGGTCATAGCCTCGGCGGAAAAAATCAATACGGCGCTTTCGAATGCGATAAATAAGTTGTCGGAAGATGAACTATGTGCGATCGGACTTGTCGATGAAGCGGGATCGGAGCTCGATTCGATAGGTCATATAGGCGAGCAATACGGCACATTGAGCGAACGTCTTAAATCTACATCGGCGGAGCTTAACGATATTGCCGAAAGCATACGTGACGAGCTCGATAAGGATTTTGACGAAGCGGATCTCGATAAGATAGAGGAGCGTCTTGACGTTATCAAAAGAATACGCAAAAAGTACGGCGACTATGAGAATATGACGGCGTTTTGTAACGAAGCCAACGAACGACTTTATACCTTGCTCAACAGTGACAAGCTGTTCGCCAAATTGAGCGCAGAAAAAGAAACGCTCTTGGACGACATTTACGAGTTGTCCGTTCGGTTGAGCAATACTCGAAAAAAGCTTGCAAAAGACTTCGAAAGGGAGATCGAAAGACATTTGAGCGAACTTGGCATGGGCTCGGTCGAGTTCGAAATCAAATTCGCCCCCTTGCCGCCGCGAGAGAGTTGCGAAAGCAGTGTTACTTCAAAGGGCATGGACAAGCTCGAATTTTATTTCAGTCCCAACAAGGGACAGCCCCTTCAACCCATGACAAAGATAATATCCGGCGGCGAAATGTCCAGATTTATGCTTGCGCTTAAAGTTGTAAATGGCGAAAAGGACGAAATGCCGACCATGATATTCGACGAGATAGACGTGGGCATAAGCGGCAATACGGGCAGAGCGGTGGCTCAAAAGCTTCAACAGATCGCCATGAATCATCAAGTTTTATGTGTTACGCACCTTGCGCAAATAGCGGCTATGGCGTCCGCTCAATTTTTCATCGAGAAGTCGGTCGTAGACGAGCAAACATTTACAAAGGTCACACCGCTCGATCGTGACGGCATGATAAAGGAAATAGCGCGTTTAAGCGGCGTGAGCGTAAGCAGTCAAGCGGAGTCTGCCGCCGCCGAGCTTAAAAAGTGGTGCGACGATTATAAACGTAGTCTAAAAGGTTAATATTTTGGAGGAGATATGAAAAAGTTTATAAAAGAATTAGTTTTATTGACATTTGTCATAGTTATATGTTTTGGATTTGCGGCTTGCAACAACAATGAATACGATGAAAATAAGAATTATTTAGTGGAAACGGGGAAAGATTATCCTGCCGATTCCCCACAGTTTAAACAAGAGTATAGAAAATTTGTCGAAAGTTTAAAATTAATTGATAAAGATAGTGTGATAAAATTTAATACAAACGGCGAATTTATAACATATGATTTTTATTATAAAAATGGTATTCTTTTAGCAAATAATAAATGGGATGAAACTCAAACATATTATTTTAAAGAAGATGATCAATACAAAATGATCGTTAAAGAGAACGGGCTTTGGGTCAAGAAAGTTAGCGATTTGGATATGTTACAACGTTTCGAATCTTTTGATATTAATGATATTGAATGGGAATCTCTAAATTATTATAAAAATGGAAGTTTTTATGGTAAATTAAATGGCAAAGATCTTCGTATGGGATTATGGCCTTCTCAATTTGATTCAGAATATAAAAGATTTGATTTTGAAATAGATAGGACAGTAATAACGGTAGAAATAAATAGAGGAAAATCAATTGAATTACCTGAAGTTGATTTTGATTATACTGAAGATAACTCAATTAAAGTTGGAGTGGAGTATTCTTCCGATACCAAACAATTTCAGCAAGAATTAAATAGGTTTAAGTCCATTGCAAATGAAAGTTCTTGTTTTAAGTGGAATATCGAAGGAAAAAATACGCAATATTCTTATAAAGATGGCGTTATAAGTGTTGATGACGAAAAAGGCAATGTAAAATATTTCTTGCATGAAAACAATAATTGCGTTTATATTTATAAGGAAAAGGATAGTTGGGCAAAAAATTTTTTAGGATTCGAGGAAAATCCTTTTAGCAATTTCGATTATGATGATACTTCTTGGGAATCTTTGCAATTACAAGATACGGGGTTCATGGTTTTGAAAGGTCATTCTTTTTATAATGGCGACATTAGTTGCTCTTATGATCCGGAGCAAATGGCAGAACAATTTACTCTTTCCGTGGAAGGTTCTTTGATAGATTTTTATGTAAATCCGAACATTACTATAGAGTTGCCAACTGAAATTTTGAGAGATTATACTAAAATTGATTATGAAGGTTTTAGAAACAATTTGGAAAATTTTGTAAAATTGTTAGAACAAAAAAATTATACTGCGTATGTTGATGATCTGTTTTCCTATGAGGGAAATTTTACAAAATACAGTATAATTAAAAGAGACAATAATAAAATAGAATATTTACAAGATTATGGGACAAAATCTGAAAAAACTAGATTTTACGATAAAGAAGGTAATCAATATGTTGAGTATAGAAAAAGATGGGTAGAGCAGCAATGGTATAAATTTACAGGTATCTCTTTAAATACACAACCATTTACGATCATACAATCGAAAATCGAGTTGTTAGGTGATTGCAACCCATATGGATTCAGATATGATTTTGACGATGGATATATGAATGGATTTGCAAGTGATGGCTCTCAAATTAAACTGAAGTTTACAGAAGATGGGTTAAGATTTTCTTGCGATCATCCTTTGAAAAAAGAAGATGAATATGACATAACCTTATATGATGTAGGGAAGACAAATGTAATTTTACCGGATTATTATTTTGACGATGCAACAGGAGAGTGGGTTGACAAAAGAGAATAAAAATGCAAATACATTAAAAGCGCACTTTGCGAAGGTGCGCTTTTATAAAATATTTCGTTGTGAAAAGACTGTTTTATAACAGTCTTTTTATTGTAGTATTGACAATAATTCAACTGTCGATTTTTGCCTTATTTTGCCAATTGTTTACTGCTATTTCTATAAAATCTTGTACTGCTTTGGACAAATATCTGCCTTGCGCATAGCTTACCGCAAGAGTGGCAAGAGTTTCTTCGCTTGTAATGGGGAAGAAGTCCACTTCGTTATAGACGGCGGCAGACGTTAGGAACATTTCGGGATAGACCGCGATCCCCATGCCTTTAAGCGCAAGAGCGAACGCCGTTTCGGTGTTTTCGGTTTCGAGAATGATATTTGGGGATATTTTGTTTTTTGACATGTAATTGTCCATCAGCGTTCTTATTCTGTTTCCCTTTGTGAGCAACAAAAACGGACAATTTTTGAAGGCGGCAATATCCACCGATTGCGAAAACTTTCCGCGCATATAATCGGTCTTTTCGCCGAACAGTTCGTTCATAAATTTTCGATGTACGACCAAAAGCAATCTGTCGGTAACGAGCTTTATACTTTCTATGCCGTCCTGAATACGCGGAGTAAAGCTCAAAACAACGTCGATCTCCCCGTGACGAAGCTTATTTTCGAGAGTTTCGGTGTTTCCCTCTATCAAATTGACCTCATAAAGGGGGTATTTTGCTTGAAAAGAAGGCAATATGTTTGGAAGCAGCACTCTGCCGCGTGTGTGGGAAACGCCTATCTTTATCATGCCGCGCTTGTTGTTTTTAATATCCTCTATTTCGCTTAACATTTGATTGTGAAGGTCGAGAATGTGTCGCGCATGGTCGAGTAGGCATGAGCCCGCATACGTAAGCGAAAGAGAAGGCGTGCGAGTAAAAAGTTTGACGTTAAGCTCGTTTTCGAGTTTTATTATTTGATTTGAGAGCGATTGTTGTGAAATATAAAGTCTTTCGGCGGCTTTTGTCACGTTGAGTTCTTCGGCTACAACCGCAAAATATTCGAGATTGGAAAAATTCATGATACGTTCCTTTTGTTATGTCTTGATTATACTCCAAAAAATCGATAAAATCAACCGAATAGACGGGCTTGAAGCCATAAACCGTTTAATTGTCTAAAAAAAATTCTCCACAGTCTTTTAGTTGTTGCTATTTAATCATAAAAATGTTGTATGACGGCATGAAAACAATATACTTTTGTTTTTGGTTGTGATAAAATATCATTTGGATTTTGTATCCAAATTTAACAGGAGCTATTTATATGACTAAAAGATTGGTTGTCGAGCCTTCCTGGTGCAAGGGGTGCGGAATATGCGCCGAATTTTGCCCGAAGAAGGTACTCAAAATTGTCAAAGAAAAAGTTACGGTCGTAAATCCGAACGATTGTATCAAGTGCGGCTTGTGCGAGTTAAGATGTCCGGATTACGCAATTTATATAGAGGAGGTCAGGGATGAAGAATAGAGTTTTGATGCAAGGAAACGAGGCTTGCGTTGAGGGCGCAATAAAAGCCGGAATGAGATTCTTTGCCGGTTATCCCATTACGCCTTCTACCGAAATAGCCGAGCAATCCGCGGTAAGACTTCCGCAAGTGGGCGGCCACTTCATTCAAATGGAGGACGAGATAGCAAGTATGGCGGCTATAATCGGCGCGTCTGCCGTAGGAACAAAGTCGATGACGGCAACAAGCGGACCGGGCTTTTCGCTTAAACAGGAAAACATAGGTTATGCGTGCATGACCGAAATACCATGCGTAATAGTGGACGTTCAACGTTCCGGTCCCTCGACGGGACTTCCCACGTCTCCCTCGCAAAGCGACGTTATGCAAGCGAGATGGGGCACGCACGGAGATCATTCCATAATAGCGATTTCGCCTTCTTCGGTGCAAGAATGTTATCATCTTGCCATACGCGCGTTCAATCTTGCGGAAAAGTATCGTACTCCGGTAATTTTCCTTATGGATGAGATCGTCGGACATTTAAGAGAAGGTATCGAAATCGACGACGATGAAAATATCGAAATAATCGAAAGAAGAATGAAACAGCGCCCCGACACGTTGCACCTTCCTTATCATGTATGCGAGGGTGAGGACGTTCCGCGTTTCCACCTTACGGGCTATGATATCAGATATAATATCACCGGTCTTGCGCACGGCGCCGACGGCTTCCCGACAAACAACAACGAGATCGCAGGTCAGCTTGTGACAAGGCTTATGCAAAAGATAGAGCATAATGTTGACGATATAGTTCAAGTCGAAGAAAAGTATTGCGACGACGCAGATACTGTCATAGTTTGTTATGGCGGCACGACAAGGTGCGTTATGTCGGCAGTGGATGAGCTTCGAGCAAAGGGCAAAAAAGTAGGATATTTCCGTCCGATAACCGTTTGGCCTTTCCCGGAAAAACAGCTCAAAGCGCTTTCGAAGAAGGTAAAAAATATAATTGTTGCCGAACACAATTACGGACAGATCCTTTTGGAAGTCCAAAGGATCGTCAAGGATTGCAAGATAGGCTTTGTAGGCAAGGTCGACGGTACGGTAATTACGCCGAGTGAGATCATCAAAGCGGTCGAGGAGGTAAAATAATGGCAAGCGAACTCATTACAAAGTACATGCGCGAAGAACATCTTCCGCACATTTGGTGTCCCGGTTGCGGACACGGTATACTTATGCGCGACGTTGCGCAAGCCGTAAAAAACCTCGGTATCGATCAAGAAAAGGTATGTTTGGTTTCCGGTATAGGCTGTGCGTCGAGAGCCGCGGGTTACATGGACTTTCAAACCATGCACACAACTCACGGTAGAGCGATCGCTTTTGCCACGGGAGTAAAGATGGCTCGACCCGACCTCGAAGTTATCGTTATAGCAGGCGACGGCGACTGTGCGGCAATAGGCGGAAATCACCTTATCCATGCCGCTCGTCGAAATATCGGCATCACGGTCATTGTTTTCAACAACGATATTTACGGAATGACGGGCGGACAGTTCTCGCCCACGACTCCGACGGGCGACTTTGCCACGACTGCGCCTTACGGCAACATAGACAGACCTTTCGATATTGCCGCGCTTGCCGAGGCTGCGGGAGCAAGTTACACCGCAAGGGGTACCGCTTATCACGCAACTCAAACCATAAAGCTCATTGAAAACGGCTTAAAGCATAAGGGCTTTTCGCTCATCGATTGCGCCGGTATTTGCGCCACTTATTATGGTAGAAAGAATAAGAAGGGTAGCGCCGTGGATATGATGAAATTCCAACGCGACAACACCATTACGGTCGAACAAGCCAAGACTTTGCCGCGAGAGGAAAGAGAAGGTAAGTTCATCCTCGGTAAGCTTGTGGAGAACGACTTCCCCGAATTCACCGATGAATATCAAAAGATAATCGATAGATTAAAGGAGGGCAAGTAAATGAGTAAAATGGAAATTAGACTCGCAGGCTCGGGCGGACAAGGCGTTATCCTTGCCACCATAATTCTTGCCGAAGCGGCAATTATCGCAGGCAAAAACACGGCTCAATCTCAATCTTACGGCCCCGAGGCGCGAGGCGGAATGTGCAAAGCCGAAGTAATAATCTCCGACGAAGCGATAGGATTTACAAAAGTAACCAAACCAACGTTTTTGCTTGCTCTTACGCAAGTTTCGCTCGATAAGTATGCCGCAGGAGTGGATGAAAATTGCATTGTTATGGCTGATTCGTCGCTTGAACTTCCAAAGGATCTCAAAGCGAAAAAAGTGTACTCGTTGCCTATTTTGGATACGGCAAAGACCGAGGTGGGCAAGGCGTTCACCGCGAATATCGTTGCCGTTGCGGCTATCAACGAGGCGCTCAAACTTGTAGGAACAAAGGATTTGGAAGAAGCGGTTTTCCGTCATATACCAAAGGGCACCGAGGAGATAAATCGTAAGGCATTGTACGCAGGCGAAAAGCTCGCCAAAAATATTTAAGGAGCTATTATGAAAATTCACGAATATCAAGCAAAGGAATTGTTCGCTTCTTACGGCGTAGCTACTCAACAGGGATATGTGGCTTACACAAAAGAAGAAGCGGTCGAATGCGCAAAGAAGCTTTCGGACAAGGCTTATGTTGTAAAGGCGCAAGCTCATTGCGGAGGCAGGGGCAAAGCGGGCGGCGTAAAACTCGCTCGATCGCTTGCGGAAGTCGAGTCTGCGGCAGACAAAATACTAGGTATGCGTATCATAAACAGGCAAACGGGCGCCGAAGGCAAGCTTGTTCGCAAGGTTTTGGTAACGGGCGCCGTAAATATAAAGAAAGAATATTATCTTTCTCTTGCAGTAGATAACGAGAATGCTTCCGTCATAATCATCGCTTCCGGCGCGGGCGGAACGGAGATAGAGGAGATCGCGGCGACAAAGCCCGAGCTCATAGTAAAACAGCTTGTCAGTCCCGTTACGGGGCTTCGCGATTACGAGGCGCGATATGTGGCAAAGAAGATAGGCATTCCCAAAGAGAATACAAAAGAGTTTATTGCAATGCTCAAAAATATGTATAAGCTCTTTATAGATAAGGATTGCTCGCTTGTGGAGATCAATCCGCTTGTGGAAACCGAAGAGGGTAAACTTATAGCTATCGACGGAAAGGTCAACTTCGACGATAACGCATTGTTCCGTCATCCCGACATTGTCGAGCTTCGCGATGTCGACGAAGAAAATCCGAAAGAGTACGAGGCGGGCAAGCACGATCTTAACTATGTTTCGCTTGACGGCTCAATAGGTTGTATGGTAAACGGCGCGGGGCTCGCTATGGCGACCATGGACATAATTCACGCTTTCGGCGGCGAACCCGCTAACTTCCTTGACGTAGGCGGAACGGCGACGACCGAAAGAGTTACGGCGGCATTCAAGATTTTGTCCGACCCGAGCGTAAAGGCGATTTTGGTCAACATTTTCGGCGGCATAGTCAAATGCGACGTAATTGCCGAGGGTATAGTTATAGCCGCAAGAGAAGTGGGGCTCAACGTTCCTCTTATCGTAAGACTGGACGGGACAAATGTCGAGAAGGGCAAAAGCATTCTCAAAGAATCGGGGCTCAAAATTTACGCGTGCGACGACCTTCGTTCTGCGGCAAAGAAAGCCGTGGAAATGGCTCATTAGGA
>CANQUR010000065.1 GCA_947627075.1 uncultured Clostridia bacterium | reverse complement strand
CCGGTCCTACGGGTGAAACAGGTCCCGTCGGTCCCACCGGTCCTACGGGTGAAACAGGTCCCGTCGGTCCTACCGGTCCCGCCGCAGTAGAAGCGATAGGTTCATTCTTCACCGCCGATACCGACGCAGGCAACGTCAACTTCACAACCAACACATTTTATCCGAGCGGAACAGCGGATATCACTTATGCGGATCCGAACGTCAATTTGTCTCCCGGAGTGTATATGGTTACGATTTCGGCGGACTATGCAAGCTCGGGCGCCGCACCTACTTTAACGGTCAGCGTCGGAGGCACGCCTCAACAAAACCTCGGGGCTACGGGAACAGCAGGCACTTCCGGAACGCTTACTCGTTCGGCGATAGTTACGGTCGAAGGCGATTCTACACTCGTCGTATCTACAAATGATAACGATAACGACATCAACTTTACCAACATCGCCTTAAGCGTTATGAAGCTTTATGAGCCCACTGCGGCATAAGCTCACTCGCCGAAAGTCCGAAAAACGGTCGAAGCATTTGTGCTTCGGCCGTTATTTTTTGTAAATCTTGCATCCGCTTTGTTTTTTACGTATTACATTGGAACAGGCGATCCTAAAATAAAACTTATACCGCTGTATATGCCGTATGCCACTTTTTTTTGATATTCTGCCGATACGAGATTTGCCTCATCGCTCGGATTGCTTAAAAAGCCACATTCTATAAGCATTGAAGGATAAGGCGAGCATTGCAGTATGTAATAATCGCCTTTTGCGGCGTTGCGATCGCAATCAAGCTCGAGATTGAGTATCTTTTGCATTTGAACTGCCAAATCCATAAATTCTCCGCTCGGGGCGTAAAAAACTTGCGCACCGCTTACATAAGAACTCGGAAAATAATTTTGATGAATACTTACCACAAGATCCGGTTTTGCTTCGAGAATTATCTCCTTGCGTTTCTTCATATCGGCGAGCTTTTTATTTGAGGACACGGCGCCGTAAAGACCGGCGTCATTGTTCCTTGTCATAACCACCTTATACCCGCCTCGTTCGAGAAAGGACTTCAATTGTTTTGCAATGGCAAGATTTATTTCGCTTTCCTTGACGTGAGTCAAGCTTCCGAGCACGCCCCCGTCCTCGCCTCCGTGCCCCGCGTCGATGACAACGGTTTTGCCGAAGTTTGCCGCCTCAGTCGTAGGCAGCGAAAGCAAAGCTACGAGCGCGACAGAAAGAGAACACATGATAAATATTATTATGATAGCACTTTTTTTTACGGTAAAAAACAAGCTGCACCTCTTCCACAAATGTGGATAAAATTGTGGATAACTACTTTATTGCATACATAAGCGCGCTTCCATCCACCCAGCTCTCGACATAGCTCGTAAGCTTATAATCGGTATGCTTTTCGAACGCACCTATAAGATCCGCTTTTGTCGCGACCTTGTATTTATTATCTTCATAATATGTTTTCAGCCCTGCAAAAAACGCTTTGTCTCCGATGAGCGTTCTTATGGCGTCAAACATAAGTTGCCCTTTGACGTATGTCATATATGTATATTCGAGGCTCGTGGGATAATCCCCGACACATTTATCCATAACTGTAAGTCCTTTGCCGTTGTCCTTATACAGCTCGCAATAGATCATATATGTGGTCAAGGAATCTGCAATTCGCGCGTCCTTTTCCACTCCGTAAGAGGGATTTTTTTCATAAAAAACGGTCGTAGTATATTCCGTAAGCCCTTCGTCCATCCAGGCAAAATTCACTTGATCGTTTCCCACCACTCCGTACCACCATTGATGAGCTATTTCATGCGCCACGACTTCCTTTATCATATCATCGTTAAGCGCGTCGCTTACATACACAATACCGGGATATTCCATTCCTCCATTCAAAAAGGCAGTTTTTACTACCGAAAGAGAGGGATAGGGATATTTGCCAAACAGATCATTGTAGGTATTAAGCGCATCCTTTGCTACTTGCGTATAATCGTCCGAACCTTCCGAATACCAAGTGACGGTCGTACCGTCTATCGTAACACTCTTTTTTTTGAAATCTCCTATTACTATCGCAAAGTCACGAACGCCTTTGATAGACGCTTCGAGTTTGCCGTTTTCGCCCTCGCCCGCGGTTGAAGCGGCAGTCAAGCTTTCGGGATAAGTAAAACTAATGCTGTAATTGGCTACTTCGCTGTCGAACGGGTCACCGTTGCTGTAATAAGGATGCTTTACCCACTCTCCGTCGCGAAAAGCGCAAATTACGGGATACCAATTGCCGAGATTGTATTTGCCGCTATAATATCCGAGTCTATGGCGTATTTCGGCTAATTTGAGTTCGAAATTCATAGTCACCGTTATGCGACGCGTTGGCATAAGTCGAGGCACGGTCACGGTTAGAACATCGTTTTCATCTATATCGAACTGTGCGCTCTCACCATCCGCCTTTACATCACTTACAGTCATGCTGCCATAGTTTAAGCCATTGGGATATGCCGAAGAAATATCCGTTTGAGAAATCGGCGACTTGCCGCCTTCCCTATACGCGTTTCCGTAGAGATGAAAACAGAGTTCGTTCAATTCATATTCGGTATTGTTATAATAATCCACCTGCATTTCGGCGGAAACGGTACGCGTAGAATCATCGAGCGACGCTGAGATCGTATAAGAGGTCAGGTCGTCGAAATCGGCTTTATTACAGCCGACAAGAGGAAGAACACTCAACGCGACCACACAAATAATCAAAAATAGCTTTTTCATAAATTTCTCCTTGTCTACCCTTAATCTATATTCCAAAGTCATTTATTTTATGTATAGTTTATCGCTCTTATAGATTGGGAGCAAAATTTAATAAAAAATCGGAAAAAAGGACCGACACCTTTGCATCGATCCCTTTACTTTTATAGCGTATTATATTTATGAAACCATTTGTCCTTGTCCGCCCTGTTCGGTAACGCGCATTATATCCACTTCTTTACCGTCATTTGCGTCTACATATACGAAATACATCAATCCTTTATAATCGGCAGCCACCTCATAACACAGTACTTCGTTTTCATCCTTGGGTACAAGTGCAAGTCTAATATTCATGATCTTGAGTTTATCCGACACGCATTTAGCTGCAGCCTGCGGGCTCATGGTAGGAACAAGCGATCTGTCCTTGTGGCATTTGCAATAGCCCGTAGCCTCAAGCCCGAGAAAGCTCCCATCAAGTCCTATTTTTACCTTTACAAGATCGTTATAACATATCACGCCTTGTATTTCCGCGACCAAATTTACCGTGGCAATGCCGTCGATCTCGTTATACCACACTGCGGCAAGACTGTCATAACCGAACTTTTCGGCTACGTCCTTTGCGATCCTTACAACGCCCTCTTTGTTATAGCGTGCAACAGTTACTCTGCGATCGGTGTTTACGGTCAAAATTTTGCCTCCATGCACCGAAATCGCCGCAAACATATTATTGTCACCGAGCTTTGCCGTGAACATATAGCATTCGGGCTCACTACCTTGTCCGCATTTTTCAATGTCCCTTATTCCCTCGAAAGTATCAAGCAAAAGCTTTATGGCATCGACATCGGTGATACGCGGAAGCATATCGAGTTCGCCGAATGAATCCTTCTTTTTTGCGTCCGAATAAGGTCCGTCGTATATGAGCTCGGGATATTTTGCAGAAGGCTCGACGCTCTTTTCGTTGTAATCGAAGTTAGCGAGTTTCTCCTTGTCGATATTGTTTATCACCAAATAATCGTCCTTTATAAGCGCAATCATATCGGTAATGCGCGAATTCAGCTGCGCCGTATAAATATAGATGTCCTCCACTTGATCGCGATAAGAGCTTATGTCTGCCCCATTTGCTACGGCTTTGCTCATGCTCATGCTCCAATCGCCCACTTGATTGAGAAATTTTGCTGTCGATTGCGTGCTTTCCCTACTTAGCGGCAAATTGGCAAGTCCGCGCAAAGCCGATTGAGCGCTATGATAATTTTCGGCTGCAAGAATTGCGCTTTCGGTATCCGAAACGCTGACCATCATCTTGCAAAGATTGCTTTCTATCGTAGTTACACCCTCGCTCAACTCATAAAAGCTGCTTTGATAGTTGCTTTCGAGCTTCATAAGATCCTTTTTATGCTCGGCTCGGATATAAAATAATCCGTATAGCAAGCAGCCCGTAAATATTATAAGTCCGAATGACGCTGCCAAAACGCTTGCCAATAATCCTCTTTTTCTCTCGGTCATAGCTCCCTCCTTTTTTAGGTCCCGAGGGCAAAATTATGTCTGCCCACCTTTAACGTCACCTTGAGTGACCATATCCATTTGCTCGTTGCTGTCGCGGGATTGTAGTAATAAAGACATCCGCCCGTAGGATCGTATCCGTTTAGAGCGTCGCGCGCCGCGTTGTAAGCCGTTTGATTTGGCGTCAAATTGATTTGTCCGTCGCTGACACATGTAAATGCGCCCGGTTGATATATTACGCCCGAAACGGTATTTGGGAAAGACGACGATTTAACTCGATTGAGTATCACTGCAGCGACCGCAACCTGTCCCACGTAGGGCTCTCCTCGTGCTTCGGCATAGACCGCCCGCGCCAAAAGATTGAGATTGGCATTATTTGTGCCGCTCGAGGTTTTAGACGTTAAATTAAGCCCCATTGCCGCTTCTGTAGCCGGTCCCACAATACCATCCACCACGAGTCCGTTGCGACGTTGGAAATTTTTGACTGCCGCGAGAGTCTTACTGCCCCATATACCATCCACCTTGCCTGAATAATAGCCCCAATTGGACAATCGAGTTTGAACGGCTTTTATGTTTGCCGTAGTGTCGCCCTTGACTATGTTTGCGGCATAGACCGTCTTTGAGTTCGAAAGCATCAAACCGGAAAGTCCGAACAAGACCGCAAGAAACACTATAATTATTTTCTTTTTCAAAAAAACACCTCCCAAACGAAAGGTGCTAAAAGAACTTGTCTATCAACTCTTTTAACTTCGATCTATATTCGAAGCTGCCCGTTGCTTCAAGATAACATAGCGGCGGATATATCACGCACCACCAATTGTCGCCTTTTCCGCTACCGAGATCGATGATCAATGCATCATAAAAACCGCTATCCACAACAACGTCTTTGTATGCGCGTGTCGGAAAGTACTCTTTCGTCAGTCTGACACTCGAGGTGTAACTCATGCCCTCTTCCTTTAGCCGCATATCGGCGATCTGCTTCAATGCGTGTAAAAGTGCAGAGATCCTTGCATAAGCCTCGTCAAAGGTCGTAACGTCCTTGTTTTGCTCGGCGAGAAATGCCACTATGTCGTCCCTTACCTTGAGCTTGACCGCTTGGTCGACGTCGCCGTTGCTGTCGGCACGTATATGAAGCCGCAAAAGCTCCCCTTCGCTTATATGTTTATTATCTACGCATCCTCCGCAAATTATGCCCGAAAAGATAATTAAAAATAAAGATATGTATCGAATAAGTTGATTTTTCATTTTTGCCTCCGCCTTTGATTATTGACGAAAGTCAAAGCGTTTATACATATGCATCCGCTTTTTTCGTATGCATTTGCAGCTTTACTCGAAAAATTTGAGTCCTAATGTGTCAAAAGGCATTTTTGCGGCATATAATATTTTATCGAAGAAAGGAGCGGCAATATGGGACAAAATGAAATTTTCAAGCTCTTGCTTGTGATTTTATTGCTTATAAGCAACGACGGGGATTGCGAAAACAATTGTCGCGGTCTGACGGGAAATCTCAATCAAATTATTATAATCATGTTGCTTCTCGGATGCATTCCGTTAGACGGGAACGATCCCGACAATAACGAAACGACCTTTTAGTCCTTTCGCTCCACCGATATGACAAAAAATGCAGCGGTCAAAAATCGCTGCATTTTTTATTTTCGTGTATTTTACCAATCTTCCTTTACGGAAATCTTTACGTCATCATAAAATTCGAAATATTTCCTTTTGAATATCTCAGCCTCTTTGTCGGCTTTTTCTTTTCGCCGCTTTTGCAAAGAAGGCTGTGTATTTTTTACGTTTTTATCCTGTTCCATGATCATTCTTTGAGCTCGTTTATATGAGCCTCCATTTCATGCTCGGATTTGTTGATGACCTCTTCCGGATAGATGTTCTTATACTTTTTCATACCCGTACCTGCGGGAATAAGCTTACCTATTATGACGTTTTCTTTAAGTCCGATAAGCGGATCGATCTTGTTCTTGATAGCCGCTTCGGTAAGAACTCTCGCCGTTTCCTGGAAGGACGCCGCCGAAAGGAACGAATCGGTAGCAAGCGCAGCTTTGGTGATACCGAGGAGAGTATGTTTTGCAACTGCCGGTCTGCTGTAATTTTCTATCGCTTTGGAATTTGCCTCATCGAATACCGAAAGGTCGACCATGGCGCCCGGAAGAAGCTCCGTGTCTCCGCCGTCCTCTACGCGAACTTTCTTGAGCATTTGCCTTATGATAACTTCAAGGTGTTTATCGTTGATCTGCACGCTTTGGCTACGATATACCGATTGAACCTCGCGAAGAATGTAATCTTGAACGTATTTACGACCTTTTGTACGCAAAATATCATGCGGATTGATGGGACCTTCGGTAAGCGCGTCACCGCTCATTACCGTAGCGCCTTCAACGATCTCGGGCTTGAGCCTTGCCGTATAAGGTATGGAGTACGATTCCTCCTTGCCGTCCTCGCGCTTGACTATGATATCACGCTTTCCGCCGCTTTCGTTAATGCTTATCACACCGCCATGCTCGACCACAACGGCAACGCCCTTGGGCTTACGCGCTTCGAACAATTCTTCTACACGCGGCAAACCTTGAGTGATATCGTCTGCGGCTGCAACGCCGCCCGTATGGAATGTACGCATGGTAAGCTGTGTACCGGGTTCGCCTATGGACTGTGCGGCTATGATGCCGACAGCTTCACCCACTCTTACGGGAGTGGAGCCGGACATATCCTTGCCGTAACATTTTACGCAAACGCCATGCTTTGATTTACAAGTGAATACTGTACGGATATTGACTCCCTTGATACCTACTTTTTCTATCAAATTGGCTGTATCCTCGGTAATAAATTCGTTGCAAGCAACTATGACCTTGCCCGCATTGGGATGTCCTTCGGGATATACGACGTCCTCGGCGGCAAATCTGCCGTTTATTCTGTCCGCAAGCGATTCGATGACCTGCTTGTCATTCATGATCGCCGTAGTGTATACGCCCTTGGGCGCCTGTCCCTCGCAACAATCCTCCTCTCGGACTATTACATCCTGCGATACATCGACAAGACGTCTCGTAAGATATCCGGAGTCCGCCGTCTTAAGAGCCGTATCCGCAAGACCTTTTCGTCCGCCGTGCGACGCTATAAAGTACTCGAGTACGGACAAGCCTTCACGGAATGAAGATTTAACGGGCGTTTCAAGCGTTTTACCTTGGGGGTTGGTCATAAGTCCGCGCATACCCGAAAGTTGGGCGATCTGCTTCATGCTACCGCGGGCGCCCGACTCTGCCATCATGTTTATGGGATTGAACTTATCCAATCTCTTTTTGAGCACATCGGTAACGTCCTTATTCGCTTTTGTCCATTCCTCTACTACGAGTTTATATTTTTCATCTTCGGTCATGAAGCCGCGGTTATAAAGTCTTTCGATATTGATAACCCTGCTTTCGGTCTCGGAAAGGATAGTCTTCTTTTCGGGCGGGATCTCCATATCGAATACGCTGGTGGTAATAGCGCCTATCGTGGAATATTTATATCCGAGAGATTTTACGTTATCGAGCATCTTGACCGTTTCGGTCGAGCCCTTAAGTTTGAACGTCGTATCTACTATTTTCTGCAAATAGGATTTATCTACGCAACAATCGATCTCGAGCGTAAACGGATTTGTTTTGTCATCGGATTCGAGGATCTTGCCGTTTTCATCTTCGTATAATTTAAGTCCGAGGTCTTGAGGAATGATGTCGTTGAATATAAGTCTGCCGACGGTAGTGGCGATACGTTTGCTTTTCATTTCACCGTCCACCTCTTTGGTCATGCGCACCCAGATCTTGCTTTGCAACTCGATCTCCTTGTTTGCATATGCCATTTTGGCTTCATCCTCGTCGCAGAATATCTTGCCCTCTCCCTTTGCGCCGGGCTTTGCGATCGTAAGATAATAACATCCCATGACCATATCCTGCGTAGGCGAGCAAACCGGTCTGCCGTCGCTCAATTTCAAAATGTTATTTGTGGCAAGCATCAAAAATCTTGCTTCGGTGCGCGCTTCTATCGAAAGAGGTACGTGGACCGCCATCTGGTCTCCGTCGAAGTCGGCATTGAAGGCGCCGCAAGCGAGCGGATGGAGCTTTATCGCACGACCTTCCACAAGCACGGGTTCAAATGCTTGAATACCCAATCTGTGCAACGTGGGAGCGCGGTTGAGCAGTACGGGGTGATCCTTTATTACGTCCTCCAAAACGCCCCAAACCTCTTTGCCGGCGCGTTCCACTATACGTTTTGCGCTCTTTATATTGTGAGTTTTGCCTTGTGCGACGAGCTCATGCATTACAAAAGGCTTAAAGAGCTCGAGCGCCATTTCCTTGGGCAATCCGCATTGATACATCTTGAGCTCGGGACCTACGACAATGACCGAACGAC
>CANQUR010000064.1 GCA_947627075.1 uncultured Clostridia bacterium | reverse complement strand
CCCCTGCTTTTGATACCGACAAGCACCACATCGTCGACGCCCTTGTTGTGTTCTATGATCTCATGCGCGATCCTTGTGAGCGCCCTCATAACGCCGCCTTCGTCAAGCAATTTTGCCTTTATTTCCATAATGTCCTCCTTTATTTTATCATCTCATTTATCTTAAGCACAAAATTCGCACTGTCGCTTACCTCGAGCCCTGCAAGCAAAAGCGCTTCATCATACAATATTTCGGTCAGCTTTTTGAGCTCGTCCTTGTCACCTTCAAACAACACCTTCGCTTTTTCGATAATGGGGTGAGCGGGATTGATTTCCAAAATGCGCGTAGCCTTTATGCCCTTGTTTGCAGGCATGGCGTTTAATATCCTCTCCATCTCGAGCGAAAGTTCGCCCTCTGCGGTCAGGCACGCCGGATAGTTGCCTATGTCCGCATTCAAGCGCACGTCTTTCACTTTGTCGCCGAGCGACTCCGTCATGAACGCGAGCATATCCTTAAGGCTGTCGTCTTTTACCTCTTGGGAAGCCACCCCGACGGGCGAGATCTTTTTGCCGTTGTATTCGCCGAGCACCTTCATGACAAACTCGTCTATTTGATCGGTGAGATACAACACCTCATATCCTTTTGCTTTCGCGCCCTCGACTTGCGGCATACGCTCTATCGACTCCAAAGATCTGCCTGCCGCATAATATATTTCCTTTTGCTCCTCCCTCATGCGAGAAACGTATTCGTTAAGAGAGGTAAGCTTGTCGCTTGCGGACGAACGGAACAAAATGATGTCCTTGAGTTCGTCCTTTTTTGCGCCGAAGCTTTCGTAGACGCCGAATTTTATGCTCGCTCCATACTCGAGGAAAATCTTTTCATACGTTTCTCTATCCGATGTCATCAGCTTTGTAAACTCCGAAATGATACGCTTGCTTATGCCCGCGGCAAGAGCTTTTAACTGCCTGTCCTTTTGAAGCATTTCGCGCGAGATATTGAGCGAAAGATCGCTGCTGTCCACTATGCCACGCAAAAAGCCGAAATAATCGGGAAGCAAGTCTTCGCATTTTTCCATGATGAGCACTCCGTTTGCATAAAGCGAGAGCCCTCGCTTATAGTCGGAGGTGTAATAGTCGTACGGAGCTTTGCCGGGAACATAAATAAGCGCATTGTATGTGAGCGCACCCTCGGTCGACGCCGCAAAGTAATGGAGAGGCTCGGTCATATCGAAATATTTGCTTCGATAAAAAGCCATATAATCCTCTTTGCTCACCTCGTTTTTGTTACGCTTCCAAATCGGAAGTCTGCTATTGAGCGTCTTTACTTCCTTTATCTCCTCATATTCGTCGCTTCCTTCTTTTTTGCGCTCGGAGGTGCAAAGCATGGTTATGGGATAACGGATATAGTCCGAATATTTTTTGACAAGCTCGCTTATACGCCATTCCGAAAGATATTCGTCGGTATGTTCGTCCTCGGTATCGGGCTTAAGATGCAACAACACGGTGATGCCGCATTCGCTTCGCTCGGCGGGCGAAACGGTATAGCCGTCCGAACCGCAACTTTCCCATTTGTGAGCCTCGTTTTCTCCGAACTTTTTGCTTGTTACGGTCACTTTGTCCGCAACCATGAAAGAAGCGTAAAAGCCCACGCCGAACTGACCTATAAGCTCCTCGTCCGTCTTATTTTCGGCTTTGAACTTAAATGTGCCGCTGTTAGCTATGGTTCCGAGATTTTCCTCGAGTTCTTTTTCGTTCATGCCTACGCCGTTATCTATGACGGCAATGGTGCGCTCTTTTTTGTCGAGCTCGATCTTAATTTCGAAGTCGCGGGCGGCGGTGCTATCGGTAAGCGAAATGAAATGCAGTTTATCGAGAGCGTCGCTGGCGTTCGAAATAAGCTCACGAAGAAAAATTTCCTTGTTGGTGTAAATGGAGTTTATCATAAGCTCCAAAAGCCTTTGCGATTCTGCTTTGAATTTTTTCATATTTGTATCTCCTTTCGAATTTTATTTTATAAGCGATAAAAGTTCGTTAATTTCCAAATTGTCCTCTATAAGACCCGAGAGTTTTGCCTTGCGCTTTTGAAGTTCCAAGATCTTTTGCTCCAATGTGCCCTCGATAAGCAAGGAATACACCTGTACCGACCTTTGCTGTCCTATGCGGTGAGCTCGGTCGGTGGCTTGATTCATGACCGACAAATTCCACCAGGGATCATAGTGTATGACTACGTCTGCGCCCGTAAGATTGAGCCCCGTGCCTCCGGCTCTGAGCGATATCAAAAACACCTGCGTATCGTCTCGGTTGAATCGATTTACGAACTTCATGCGTTCGGTTTTTGGAGTCTCGCCCGTAAGCATATAATTGGTTATTCCGCGGCTCAATAGATTCGACCTTATTATATCGAGCATA
Organism: uncultured Clostridia bacterium; assembly: GCA_947627075.1. Taxonomy (GTDB): domain Bacteria; phylum Bacillota; class Clostridia; order Christensenellales; family Pumilibacteraceae; genus CAG-552. The sequence continues at coordinate 6,274 of CANQUR010000064.1, read as the reverse complement.
GAAGTGTATTGCGAAAAAATAAGCGTCTTGTGTCCGCCCTTTATCGCGGAATCCACAAGCTGCATACAGGCGTCGAGTTTGACCGAATTGCCCTTATATCCCGCTATCTCAAGCGAAGGATCGCAACAAATGCGCCTCAAACGCGATATCATGGAAAGCACCGTTATCTTGTTTATAGACGGATCCGAAAGTATGCTCTTGCGAATAAGCGCAAGATGAGCCTTGTAGCCGTCGGCTTGTTCTCCTTCGAGAGGCAAAACTATATCTGTTTCGGTCTTTGCGGGAAGCTCGCGAAGCACATCCGATTTCAATCTGCGCAAAATAAACGGCATGACGAGTTTTCGGAGTTCCTCCGCTGCCGCTCTTTCTCCGTTTACTATTCTGATCTCGAACTTTTCCTTGAACTTTGCATAGTCGAAAAGGTATCCAGGCATCAAGAAATCGAATATCGACCACAGCTCCGAAAGGCTGTTTTCGATGGGCGTACCCGTTAAGGCGAATCTATGCTTGCTTTTGAGTCGCTTGACCGCCTTGGAATTTTTGGTCTCGGGATTTTTTATAAACTGCGCCTCGTCTATAACGGCAAGATCGAAATCCATATCATATAATTCTATATCCCGCCTTATAAGCTCGTAGGACGTTATAACTACGTCATGATCGCCTATGCTCGAAACCAACTTTACCCGTTCCTCCTGTCCGCCCATGACGCACAAGACCTTCAAAGACGGCGCAAATTTTTTGAATTCGTTCTTCCAATTTAGGATAAGAGTAGTCGGACAAACGATTATCGTTTTGAGCTTGTAAGCGAGTATCAACGCTATTATCTGTATGCTCTTTCCGAGCCCCATATCATCGGCAAGTATACCGCCGAAGCCGTTGTTTTTGAGCGCGGAAAGCCAGTTCAATCCCGTCTTTTGATATGGTCGAAGAATATCGTCGAGTTCCGAAGGCGGAGCTACGGCATTATCCGATTCCATAAACTTTTTGCAATCGGTTGCATTCAGATCGTAATAATCCTCGAGTTGATTTGCCACATGGGGCGCATAATACGCCGGCAGCTCGAGCGAGCCTTTCAATCCTATGACCTCGGACAGCGCTCTTAATCCCGGATCGTCTATATCTATAAAATTGTCGCCCAAGCGTATATATTTTTTGGTTTGAGAAGCGCCGATTATCTTGAGCAGTTCCTCTTGAGTATAATCGTCGTCATAAAGGTCTATGCTTATGAGATCGCCCGAAAGCTTGACTCCGACCTTTATGCCGGGCGGCTTTCTGATCGCTATCTTATTCATTTCGGCAGTCATATAAACTGCGCATAATCGACGGAGCTTACGCACGCCCTCGGTAAGAAGCGTATATATGGCGTCATCGGTATCGAGCAACAAATGCGGAAAATGCGGGAAGTATTCGGACAGACATTCTTTGAGCGCTTCCTCTGTCTCATAGTCGCGTTCTCCGAAGGGCTCTGCAAAAATATCCGCCTCGTCCTCTCCGTAAAAGCATTCGAGTCTGCCGTTCACTACGGCGCCGTCGCGGTCGAGATAAAGAGAAGCCTTTAACGGAGGGACCATATAGCCCGAGAGGTCGACTTCGCTTTTTATGATCGAAAACCTTTCGGCTTCACACAAAACGTTGCTGTAAAATCTGCCTATATCGCTTTCGCTTACAAAGATCTTTTGACGGGAATTCAACAAATTCAGCAATTTATACGACGAGATCACAAAATCGTCCGTGACTCGATATATCCTACCGGAGGTCATTATATAGTCGAACCTTTTGCCCGAAAGAAGTCTGAACGGCTCCAAGTTCGAGCTCACCGAAAATCCGCCTTCGACGGATTGAACGTTTATCTCGGCTTTAAGCATATCGGATGCACGAATCAACTGCCTCATTCCCTCGCTTGCTCCGCTTTCCTCAACCTCGATCAGCCCGTCGTAAACATCCACGAAATCGTCGAAATCGGACGCGGTCAACCTTATCACGTCTTTATCGACGTCATTTTTTTCCCTCATCGTTCTGACGATAAACGACACAAGCGCACGGCTTCCTTCGTCGAAATTATCTATTGAATGTTCGAATGCCAGCGTCGCTCCGTATCGATGATATTGCATATTGCTTACGGTAGCGCAAAATTCGGGCAGATCCTTAAGCTTGTACATCCGTTTTTGCCCTATGGTAAATCGCAAAGTAAGCGAATCGTCTCCCATAAGCCCCAAAATAGGCTTTATTGTGACGGGAACATCCTCTCGCAATATCCTCGAGCGTCTCAATTTCGAATATGAACTTATAAGTCCGGATACGCACCCGTCCGAGATGAATTTTTTTGATGAAATTTCCCTTTGAGGATTTTTTTCCTCATAGGTCAATGCCGTAGCTATTATATGCTTGCACGGACCGTCGTTCAAATTAAAGCCGACGCAGTCGCATGAATAATCATACAAGCCGCCTTGCTCGTCAAAGACGATCTTCGTATTGTAATCTCTGTGTCCGTGAACGATCGCGGAAATGATAGTCTTGCCGCCTGCCACGGTTTCGGTTATGCCGCTTACCTTATTATCGTAAAAACGTTTTTTTGCCGATGTAAACGCATTCGCTTGGCTTTCGCTGTATAGTGATTCGAAATCGGGCATAGATTCCTCCTTTTGGCTGAAAGAATATTATAGCACAATTTACAGAATATTACAACTGAAAAAATTATTTTCGAAAAAGAAATCGAAAATCTTTTTGTTTATAAGGTCGAAACACGAGATCTCTTACAATATGAATTGGACGGCGAAAAACGCCGCATATATCGCGAGTAAGACAAAGCCTTGCCAACGGGAAATTTTGCCGCGAATTATGGGTGGCAATGTCAAAAGCATCATTACGAGAAGCATTATCGGCAGATCGAGGATGAGCGTGGAATTGATGCCCATTATCGTATTGCCGACGGGTACGGAGAACGGAGATATGACAATGGACACTCCGCTCACAAGGACGAGGTTGAACAGATTCGCCCCTATTATGTTACCGAGCGAAAGCGCTCCGTGCTTTTTTACAAGCGCGGTTATCGCCGTCACAAGCTCGGGGAGCGAAGTTCCTATCGCCACGAATGTAAGTCCTATTACCGAAGACGGTACCTTGAGCCATTCCGCGATCTTGATACCGTTGTCGACAAGAAGCCTCGAACCGAGCGCGATGAGCGCCGCCCCGACTATGAGCAAGACCACATCCTTTGCTATCTCGCCCCTTCCGTTTCCTTTTTTTCCCGTTTCAACTTCGGTCTCATCGATCTCGAGGTCGGTTTTTTGCTCTCTTTTTCCTATCTTGAAAGCATTTACAACAGTAAACACCATGTATATCACAAAAAGCGAAAGCAATATTATGCCTATCGTCAACGTGAACTTTCCGAACACGTATGCGGAAATCATATATATGATCGCAGCGATAAAGAAGAATATCACGGGCATGGTAAAGGTTTTGCGATCCACCTGTTGAGACCTTATTGCGATCGTAAGGGCGGCAATGAGCGCAGTGTTGCATATAATGGAACCTATGGCATTCCCGTAAGCCAAACCGCCGTTTCCTTCGAGCGCCGAGCCTGCCGAGACCATGACCTCGGGCAATGTCGTTCCTATCGAAACGATCGTAGCGCCTATCAAAATTTCGGGCACATGGAAGCGGCGCGCGATATTGCTTGCGCTGTCTACAAACCAATCGCCGCCTTTTATGAGCAATACCAGCCCGAATACAAATAACATTATAGTGTCAAACATGATAAAACCTCTTTGGTTCGAATATTTCGGCTCAAGAAATTATCTTTTGCAAGTGCAACATATGCACATTCATATTAACAAAATCGTTTTATATGATACATATGCTCATTTGTCCCTGTCTAAAATAGCACATAGAGTGAAAAATACAATCCGATTGCGGCGGCGGGCAATGCCACAACCACCAATAACGCGCCGTATTTTACGAATTCCTTAAAACCGTAATTTACATTTTCTCTTTTGAGCATATTGCTCCACATTATGCCGGCAAGCGCTCCCACCGAAGTAAGCAATGCTCCTATATTGCTTCCTATGACAGTGGCGAACAAAGCTCCTTCGCTTGCTCCGTTAAGCACCGTTCCGAACAAAACGCTCATGGGAATGTTGTTGAGAAGATTTGCGCCTATCACCGACGCCGCAAGATATGTCAATATCGAAAAGTCGCCCGCATTCAAGAAGGATGCAATCGCGTTCGTCACGCCTATATCCCCAAGCGCGGTCACGATAGTTAACATGGATAGCAGAAAGGGCGCAAGTTGCCAAGGTATTCGCTTAATGCCGCGAAGAGCAAAGACAGCTCTCCCTTTTACAGCGCCGTAGATACAAGCGAAAAGCGTTATCGCTCCTCCCCCTCCGAGCGCTATGTACCACATTTCCAATCCGTCGATATAGCTCGATACGGCAAGCAAGACGGTGCACACGCAAAGAAGCGAGAGTGCGGTAAAGGCAAGCGGTTTATCCTTTATGGGAACTGTTCTTCCGTTCCCGTTTATCGGCTCGGACAGACTCTTTTTGAACAATCTTTTGATAAGGAAAAAGCAAGAAAGCCCCGTAAGCAGTGCCGGCAGCGCCATTACCGAAGCGTAGTGCATAAAATCCTGCCCCGCGGCAAGATAGATGTTTGTCGGATTACCTATTATGAGCAACATGCTGAAAGTATTTGCCGCTGCAAATTCGGCTATAAGGTACGGCTTGCAATTTATCCCGGCATTGCGACAAAAATACAGGATAAACGGCGTGAACGTCAAGATAATTATGTCGTTGGAAGTGAAGATCGTAAGGATCGCCACCATGAAATAGAATACGGTAAACAGCTTGCTTTGACTCTTGTTCGCCTTGTTAAGCGCTACCGACGCAAGATAAGCAAAAAAACCCGCTTCGTCCAAAAAGATAGACAAAGCAGTCATTCCGAAGAATATCGCGAGGATCTTGAGCGGATTTACCGATGTATTTTCGGTCAATCGAGCCGCCAAAGTTTGCAAGCTCACCCCGCCGCAAGCTATCATTGCCACAGCACCCAAAAGCGCTATGACCCAATAGGGTGCGAATCTTATCTTGCCTATTCTCACTTCCGGCAAAAACAAAACGCTTATTATTATGCCGAGGCAAACAGCTATCCCTATAATAAGAACCAACCACATAACTAAAGCAAAAAAGAGCGGAAATCATCCGCTCTTTCGGAAAATAGTCAATTAATCCAAGAATTCGTCCAATGCATTCATCAATTTCGAAGTGATCATTTTTACAGTCAAGACGGGTGCCTTGTAATTATCATGACCTGTATGGATGATATCGCCTCTTTCGTCTTTTTTATGAACAAATTCACTTTCTTCATTGTTCAGCTCATACGACTCGTTATAAACGCATTCGTTGCAATACGGAATACAGGTCATCTCACGTATCTCGCCGTTGCTTTCGCTCACTATCAAAATAACGCGATCGAAATCGATGCCTTCGCCGTCAACCTCTATGGTCTTCATGTCATCATAGAAGAATTTGAGCATATATGTGCCGCTTTCCTGCGAATAGCTTATGATGGTCTCGGCGTCGATCGTGACCTTTTCGCCATCGGTGTTGGTTTGAAATCTCGGCTTATATCCCAATCTGCCTTCGAGAATTGATTGCATAACGCTGAACTTTGTCGTAGCAAGCCCGTCCTCGATCGTCTTTTCGGTAAAGTCCACATCGCCCTCTACCTTGCTTGCATATGGACTTCCGTCCACCCAAAGCCAAGCTTCGGAATACCCACCGAAAGTGGTCTCAAACGGATCTACCTTGATCAAGCTCAATACAAGCACCGCTACCGCAATGATAGCTACTATTAGGATAGGTATCCAAATAATTTTTTTCATCTTACTCATTTTGATTTTCTCCTGTCGACGACTTATCGTTCAAGTCGTTTTTTGTGTTTTTATCGGCATAGCGCTTTTCCAAAGATTGTTTGACTTCGGTAGCCGAAGCGCCGTTCATTATCATTTGAACTTCTTCGGCATATATAGTCTCGCATTCTATAAGCACTCTAACCATGGTGTCCATCTTATCCATATTGGCGGAGATGATCTCTTTTGCCTTCTTGTGAGCTTCCTCTACAAGGCGATTGACTTCGCCGTCGATCTTCGCCGCCATATCCTCGGAGTAAGCATGGCTTGCGCCGTAATCTCTGCCAAGGAATATCTCGTGATCTGTCCCATAGTAAACGGGACCCAAATCGCTCATGCCCCACTCGGTGACCATTTTTCGTG
>CANQUR010000063.1 GCA_947627075.1 uncultured Clostridia bacterium | reverse complement strand
CTACCCTTTACGGCTTTTACCTTATCATTGTCACTTTCCCCGGAACGAGATGTTAATGAATTTAATCTCAAATCCAACTTTTTTCTTTCCGATTCATTTTCGGAAATTTGCACGGAATTTGTTTCGATTTTCTCGAGTAAAGCAAGGGTATCCCGTTTTATTCGGTCTATTTCATTTGAGACAGAATCAAGCGCATTGCGATGCGAATTTATTTTTATCAATAAATCCGTCACTTCTTCGCGTAATATATCATGGCGTGAGCGAAGCTCATCTATATGTTTTTGTTTAGTTTCGTTTACTTCGCTTGCTTCGCTCCGTCTTGATTTGATGAGTTCTTCCAACTCGCCAACGCTGTTTATAGAGTTTGTAATTTCGTCAATTCGCGCATTATCTCTGTTATATTGATATTCGACTGCAATCAGATCCTTTTGAGCTTGCTCGCATTCGGTGGTCAATGAAGTAAGGGCTTCTGATCCGGACGCTTCATCAATTTCCCAAGCATGAATACGTTCGCGTAGGTCTTTGATTTGCGTATCGGTTGCTTTTTGATTATTAGATAACTCGGAACGTTTTTCGGACATGACCTTTAATTTGGATTCAATATCTCCGACTTCAATAGTTAATCCTTTCAATTCTCTTTCATAGGTAAAGATGTTGCTTATATTTCGATCTCCGGATTTGCTTCCGCCGGTAATATAGCCTTGAGGGTTTATTATATCACCTTCCAAAGTAACAACTCTGAATGAATATCCAGTCGCTTTACATAAATTTATAGCAGCGTCCATATCTTCCGTTATAACGGTCGATCCAAGTAAGCTTTCAACGACTATTGAATATTTAGGATCGTATTTTATTACACTGCTCGCTTTGCCAAGGCATCCTTTACCTTCGATTTTACCATAGTATTTCGGGTCTATATCGCGCGGTTTTACGGCATTCATTGGTAAAAAAGTTACGCGGCCATGTTTTGTACGTTTTAGATGTTCAATGAGATATTTAGCGTCGTCCTCAGTACGCACTACAATATTTTGAACAGCTCCGCCAAGCGCCATTTCGATTGCGGTTTCGAATTTAGGTTCTACCGTTATGAGTTCCGCAATCACTCCTTCTATTCGAGAAGCTATTTCTTTGTTTTTCTTTGCATCGGTAAGTAAATTCTTTACGCTGTTGTTGTATGCATCATACGATTCCTTCATGTCTTTAAGAATTTTGTACTGTCCGCTTTTTGTATGATAAATATTACTCAGTTTATCTATTTGATCTGTTATGGAATTGAGCGAGAACAGCAATTCGTTATTTGAAGAATAAAGTGAATTTAACCTATCTTGTGCAATTGTTTTTTGTTCTTTTGTTTCCTTTACCGAAAGACTGAGCTCATTTATTTTAGGTTCAAGTTCTTTTATTTTACTCTTTAATGCAATGATACGTTGTCCGAAATCGTCGGTATTCCTTTCAAGCGCTTCTCTTTCCGCCAAATATCTCGACATATTTGCTTTTACATCGGATAACTTTTCTATGGCGTCAAGTTCATCTTGTCGCGCAGACGCGACTTCATTCGCATTTGAAGCCAATTCTTCCGATACGGCAAGATATTCGGCATTTTTATTTTCGTATTCGGTATCCAATTGAGCCAATTCGTCATTTAATTTACCGAGTTCCTCGGTCTTTGATTCGATTTGTTTTGCATTTTCATTTTGACGCAAAGTAAGTTGTGAATTTTCTTCCTTTAATGACGAGGTATTTTCATTTATATGCAATAACTGTTGATTGAGTAAACGAATATCGGCGGCTTGATTTGCAATGCCTACAGTCAATTCAACGAGTTTATCTCTTAAATTTTCGATATCTTTATCTATTGTTTCGCGACTATTTAATGTTTTTTTGTAATCCGATAGGAGTTCATCAAATTCATGTTGGCGCAATTCTATTTCTTCCATGACGCCATTAAGTCGATTATTTATCGCCTCTTTAGCTTGATTTGCCGTATCGAATTGATAAATGTATGTATTTATTTCGTTATATTTCAACTGTTCTCGCAAATTAAGATATTTTTGAGCTGTTTCAGCTTGTTTGGTAAGTGGTTCAAGTTGACGACTTTTCTCGAGCAAAATATCATTTACACGGTTCATGTTATCTCGTGTGCGAATAAGCTTTCGTTCGGATTCGATTTTGCGCGCTTTGAACTTTGAAATTCCGGCAGCTTCTTCGAAAATTGCTCTTCGTTCCTCGGGTTTTGCGGATAAAAGCTCATCGATCCTACCTTGACCTATAATGCTGTATCCTTCACGACCCATTCCTCCGTCTCGCAACAAATCGGTGATGTCCTTAAGTCTACACGGTGTTCCATTGATAAGATATTGGCTTTCTCCCGAACGATAAAGTTTTCGCGATAAAACAACTTCGGAAAATTCGAGCGAAGGAAAAAGCTTATCACTATTATCAAAATATAGCAAAACTTCACAAAAAGACATAGATTTGCGTTTCTCTGTCCCCTTGAAAATTACGTCTTGCATATTTGTGCCACGCAAAAGCTTGGCAGATTGCTCACCAAGCACCCACCGTATAGCGTCGGCAACATTACTTTTCCCACATCCGTTTGGTCCAACTATTGCTGTTATGCCCTCGCCGAATTCAATAGATAATTTATCTGCAAAAGATTTGAATCCGTAAACTTCTATCTTCTTAAACTTCAAGTTTTCCTTCCTCTTGATTACTCAAAAATAACTTAATGATTATAGCATTTTTTTACAAATAAATCAATCGTTTGCGCCGTGTTTCTAAATAAGAATGAGATAATCGTCGACTCAATATTGAAATTATTTTTTCATAAAATATGGACCAAATATAGCTTCATGCGTCCATACGAAGGTCCAAGAAAAATCAAGCGTAGTAATATAAAGCTCATCACCTGTTTGTTTAAGGTGGAATATTTCATCAAAATCGTTTTTACGAGTTTCGCACAATCCGTTCTCATAGTCATATCCAACGTAACAATATATGTCATCTTGGGCGATTTTTTTCATATGCAGAAATTGCTTCATTGCCAGTGAAGCATTCAACTTTCCCCCAAGTAAAAATGTGCCATGGACAACAATCAAGCGCTTTTATGTGTTCTCTCATTATGATAGGATCCACTTCGGAAGCAAAAGCGGCGTACCATTTTTTGAAAAATTCATTCGTCTGCATATAATTTTCTCCGCTAATTTGTGCTTTACAATGTAATTATAACATAAAAGTACCCACAAAACAAATATTACACTTGCTTTCGTTATGCTTTTAATAATAAAAAAAAGAAAAGCGCGGTATGATACCACGCTGGCTAATCGTATTTTTTGTAGATTGAAAATTACGTTTACGTCTTTATTTACCACACAAATTTTGCTTTGGAACTTTCTCCGTTATCTATCACTATATTTTGAGATGTCATGGATTTATTTATAACAGCTACAAAAAAGGCCCATTCTGCAATTTCTTCTGCAGATGCCCATTTTTTCAAAGGAGTTTCTTCCATGACTTCATCCCATAATTTCGGATCTTTTATAACATGATCATTCAAAGAAGTCAATACTCCTCCGGGAGAAAGACTGTTTGATGTGCCCCCAAACCGAGCTATTCTTAAAGCGACATTTTTCATATATGCAACCATTCCACCTTTACTTGCTGCATACGACGGAAATTCCGAACCTGTCACAGCGCTTGCCGACGCAATAAAAACAACGCTTTTTATATCGGGTTGAATTGCATATTCCTCAGTCACGCGAATCGTACCTTTCAAATTAACGTCGATATCGCCGAATTTAGGCGTATTTTGCACCCCTGCGTTATTGATCAAAATTTGCACATTTTCTATTTCGGGCAAATCATCACAAAAAATGTCCGCCAAATAGTGGGTATAATTTTTATGTGTCAGCGTTGAATAAGCCTTGTCGATCCCTATTACATCATGCCCACGACTTAAAAACTTTTTAGCTATGGCTTTTCCTATTCCCATGCTTGTCCCGGTTATAACGACCTTCATAAATCCTCCTAATCTTCTTTTACGTGAGTAAGATAGTCTTTCCCAATTTCTTCTTTTTGCCATCGTTTACAAATTGCAAATCCTATCGGCGAAAAAATAGCTTCACATAATAATTCCACTATCATGCCGGTGGCGGCGCAAGTAACGCATTGCAGTAAAGTCCACCCAAAGAAAAAGTGGCTCACTATTAAAGAAAAAATCATATTATCGGCAAATTGACCTATTGCTGTTGAAACATATGTACGACATATATATGCACCGAATCCGTCTTTATTTTTGAAGGCTTTTCCTATGCTCCAATTGGAAAAATTGTTGATTATGGCAGACATAATAAAGGCAACAGTGCTTCCGAATACAACATACCACGATCCGGCAAACGTTCCGTCGAGAGCAGTATTGATTATCGGTATTTCTCCCAAATCATAATATTGTCCCCAAGTACCACTTATTTTGCTTGCAATGAAAAATATCAAACATGCGCATAAATTCAAAATTATAGCGAATATGGAAATTTGCGTCGCCGCCTTCGGACCGTAGTGTTTTGTTAAAATATCCATACACAAAAATGAGATCCAAGAAACCAATATTCCACAATCCAATGCAAGCCAATCAACACCTGTATCAATGCTTTTATTTGCCAATAAATTCATTGCAAATACCGATATGGCAAATATCGATATAATAGTGGCGGGAACCGATTTGATTAAAAGCTTAAAGTCCAAAAAAAATTTTTTAATTTTGCTCATGTGCAAAACTCCTTGTTTTTTATTAATGAAATATTTTTATTTCAAAAAAGATGGTTAGTCAAGGTAACATCTTTTTATTGTCAATTAACTGAAATTTAGTTTCTTAATTGCGATTTTTGCGGCTTCTCTTTCGGCAATTTTTTTCCTTTTGCCCTTGCCTTCGCCCAATATTTCTCCTCCGAGATATACTTTCGAAACGAATTCCTTTCGTCCATTATCGATAGTAACATATTCAAGCTTCATATCGTTGAATTTTTCTTGTTTGATCTCCTGTAGCCTTGATTTATAATCCATTATTGAAGTATTTGTAATATCTTGTCCCAGGTGATTATAAACAAAACGTTTTGCGCTTTCCATTCCACCATCAAGGTATATGGCACCTAAAATAGCTTCAAACAAATTCGAACGAAATTTTGTGGAAAAATTTTTGTTTTTCGAAACTCCAACTCCGATTTTCAAATATTTTAGCAAACCTAATCGGTCGATTGCCATAGCCAAAGGAACTCTCGATACTATAGAAGCGCGACTGATGGACATCGCGCCTTCATCTTCCAATGATGTTAAATACAAAAGCTCTGCAATTATAAAATTAAGTATACTGTCTCCCAAAAATTCAAGCTTTTCATTATTTTCCACATGGTGCTCGTTTGTATATGAGGAATGTGTGAATGCTGTTTCGAGGAGATCCTTATCTCTGAAATTGTATCCAATTATACTTTCGATTTCATTCGTTCTTGTCATCGGATATGTTCTCCAAAGAAGCAAGACCCATTTTGATATTTTCTATAATCTTGCCATCATACATTTTTTTGACTTGCAAGATAGAGGCTTGTATAGCGTCCGAATTTGATGCTCCATGGGATTTAACAACAACTTTCTCTACGCCTAATAAAGGGGCACCACCTTTTTGTTGATAATCAAGGCTGTTCTTTACGTTATTTAATGCTTTTTTCATAAATAATGAACCTACTTTTGCAAATGTGTCGCTCATTATTGCATTTTTTAACGTTTTCATGACCATGCGCGCAGTCCCTTCAATTGATTTAAGAAGTACATTACCTACAAAGCCATCACATACAAGGACATCATAATCGCCGCTTAAAGCTTCACGAGCTTCCATATTTCCCACAAAGTTCAACGATGTCTTTTTTAGCCTTGAAAAGACTTCTTTTGTAAGTTCGTTACCTTTTTTGTCCTCAACACCATTTGAGACAAGTCCTACTCTCGGAGCTTCGATCCCATATACCGTTTTCATATAGCATGATCCCATCATTGCAAATTCGACCAAATATTCGGGTCTGCAATCAACATTTGCTCCACAATCGATAAGACAAACTTCTTTGCCGTTAATGGTCGGTAATATAGGCGCCAGTGCAGGTCGATGAATGCCCTTTATCCTACCTAACTTGAAAACTCCACCCGAAAGGACGGCACCGGTGTTACCCGCGGAAATCAATCCAATCACATCATCTCGTTTCAGCGCTTCATAGGCTTTTACGATCGACGATTCCGGCTTATGCCTTATAGCTATAGTTGGGACATCTTCATTTGTTATAACATCTTTAGCATCAATTATTTCAAGCTTTGTCCTATCAATATTGTAAAGCGACAGCGCTTTGTCGATTTTTTCCTTGTCTCCCGTTAAAATCAATTCGCATAAATTTTTCTGGATCGCAAGTGCACAACCGCGAATAACCTCGTTGGGATCATCGCACGCCGCGGTATCTACAACTATCTTCATGAGAAACTCCTTTATAAATTAATTTTGCCCCAGAGATCCGGGGCAAAGGTGTTTCAAACTAATCTTCTTTGTCTTGTTTGATTTGAATTACAGATTCGTCTTTATAATAACCACAATGACTGCAAGCTCTGTGTGTCGGTTTCATTTCACCGCATTTAGGGCAAGCCGACAAAGACGGCATAATAACGATCTTTCTGTTTGCGGATCTTCTTGTATGCGTTCTTTGTTTCGATGTTTTATGCTTGGGTACTGCCATAACACGCACCTCCTATGATAATCAAAATTGCTATATAAGTATATAGAATCAAATCGTTTTTGTCAAGAAAATAAGCATATTTTTTTGCGAATTATGCTAATTATTTTAAGTTTTCGAACAAAGCAGAGTTCTTTACTATATTCTTGCGGCAAGATCCTTGATGTATTTTTTCAATTCTTCTCCGAAATCTTTTCGTTCCAATGAAAGTTCTATTGAAGCCTGCAAAGATCCGAACTTATCACCCATATCATAACGCTTTCCTTCGAATTCATATGCATAGACTTTTGATTCCTTACATTGAAGCATCAATGCATCAGTCAGTTGATATTCGCCGCCCTTTCCTTTGCCTATGCGTTGTATGTAATCATATATGTCACACAGAATATATCTGCCATAACAAGCAAGCCGCGATGGTAAAGCATCGAGCGGAGGCTTTTCAACAATTCCATTAAGCAAATTAAATCTGCCTGCAGATTTCGATACGTCCGCTACTCCGTATTTTACGATATCATCACCATCACATCGTTGAACGCCTATGATAGTAGACCCCGTTTCTTCATAAGCATCTATAAGTTGTTTCGCAACGGGATATTTATTGACCGTTAGATCGTCACCAAGTGCAAGACAAAAAGGTTCATTACCCGTAAAATCTTTTGCCAGAGAAACCGCATGAGCTGAACCCAAAGCTTCGGTTTGTGTTATGAAATTTATTTCCGCTTTCGATCGTGTAAGTTCGAGTTCTTTTACAAGATCGCTTTTTCCCGCACGCATAAGCTTATCGTACAGCATCTCGTTAGGCTTAAAATAGTCTTTGATTATTTCTTTATTCGGGCTTATGATCACAAGAATTTGATCAAGCCCGCTATCGACGCATTCGTCGATTATGTGCGAAATGACGGGAACATCGACTATAGGCAATAACTCTTTGGGAATTGCCTTTGTTATCGGTAAAAATCTCGTTCCCAAGCCGCCGCAAGGAATGACCGCTTTATTCATGCTCATTGCCTCTTGAAAATAACACGTCGGCAGGTTTCACATGTACAAACTCCGTTTTCATTGAGCGTACTTGTATTTTTTTGCGAAAGCTGTAATCCGCAAGCGCCGCATGAATATGTTCCGTCAATAAATCTCACTTCTACAAATGCCGGATATTTGTTTTCCTTTGTTATTTCCTTATATTTTTTCAATGTTTCAATTTCTATCAACGGCTCGAGTGCCTTTAATTTCTTCTTCAATGCGCTGATTTCAGGCTCGGAAGCTTTAATCAACTCGTTGTAAATTGTTTTGGCGCTGTTAAAATAGCTTAACATTTTATGTCCGATTGCATTTGCTTCTTGATAAGATTTGAGTATTTTTTCAGAAGAAGTTTTGCATTCTATGATCTTTTTTTCGAGGGCGATAACCTTTCCTTTTAATATCTCCAATTGCTCTATCAATGCCGCAATGTTGTCATTTCCTTCAGAACTCTTGATTATAGAATCCAAATTTTTTTCCAATTCCTGCAACTGTGGCGCGGATTTCTCATAATAGGCAACTACTTTTTCAGCTTCTTTTTCATCCTCTTGAACAGTCTTTTTAGCAATATTGAATTCTGTTCGAGCCTGTTCCATTCGCTTGCTGGCGTCGCTTCTTTCAATGGTATCGAGTAAACGCTTAAGCTTTATGTCGTATTCTTGATATTTTAACAATGTTTCAAAATTCTTGTCCATAAATCTCTTTCTCCTTAATTAAAATCTCGGATTTACTTCTCTTGTAGATTGTAATATATCCAATTTGATTTTCTTCGCCACACATTCCATTTTTAAGATTTTTACCAATCTGGATATGTATGCGTATTCCATAGTAAAATGCTGCGGCTCTATGAGTGTTATCTTGTTATCATAGGCATAAACAGCAACATGATGC
>CANQUR010000062.1 GCA_947627075.1 uncultured Clostridia bacterium | reverse complement strand
GATTCCGCTTTTATTGTTCCGGGAATAAATCTCGAAACACAATCTGTGACTACCATTGCCGGCAATTCGCCGCCGGTAAGAACATAATCGCCTATTGATATCTCATCATCAATACACAAGTCTATAACTCGCTGGTCAACGCCTTCATAATGACCGCAAAGAATCAATAAATTATTTTTCAATGCTAGTCTCTGAGCAATATCCGCATTTAAGGTTTTCCCCTTGGGCGACATATATATTCTGTGTGCCGAATGATCCGGATCAATACTGTTAATCGCGTCATATATCGGCTGCGGCGTCATTATCATGCCGGCTCCGCCGCCAAAAGGCTCATCGTCGCATTTACCGTGCTTATCCGTAGAATAAGCGCGTATATCAACAATATCAAGTTCAAACACCCTTTTATCGGTAGCGCGCTTTATAATGCTATGTCTCAAAGGTTCGAACATCTCGGGAAATAAGGTCAAAATGCTAATCTTCATATACGGCTACCCTCTCAAATTCTTCTTTGTTCAGCACTATTTTTTTGCAATCAACATCTATTGAAATCATTAAGCTATTCAAAAACGGAAACATCACATTTTTTACGCCCTTGACCTCGTACACATCCGCTGCGCCGTGTTGATAGATATAATCGACTTTTCCCACATAGGTTTTGTCAGACAGAAACACATCACAACCTATTATATCAGATATAAAATAAGTGTTTTTGGGCAAAACTATTGCTTCATTACGATCGATCTGCAATTCCTTTCCCACTAATTTTTCGGCATTATTACGATCTGAAATATCATTTAAGGCAATATAAACAAAGTCGTCGCTAATTCGCAAAGACCTTATTTCATATTTGACATTGTCAATATAGACATATTTTATTTTCTTAAATCTTGATATATCATCGGTCAACGGTTTAATTTTGAGTTCTCCCTTTATCCCTTGTGCCTTGATGATATCTCCTACCGTTATAAACATAAATTTACTTTTATAAAATTAAGGGGATTGATAAACAATCCCTTAACATTCAATTTGCTTCGAGAATCTCGACAGTATATTTTTTGTTTTCCTTTATCGAAGCCGCTTTCACTATATTGCGTATAGCTTTAGCAATTCTTCCTTGCTTGCCAATGACCTTGCCCATATCATCCTTTGAAACGGAAATATTTATAACGTCTTCGTCCAAAGTCACGTTGACTTTGTCCTTATCTGCGACAAGCTCTTTTACCAAAAATTCAACCAATTCCTTCATTATCGAATTCCTCGACTATTCCTTTTTCTTTTTGAGCGAACCGGTTTTGGCTGGTGCTTTCTTACCTTCGGGAATGATACCATCCTGAACGAGCAAAGCCTTTACCGTATCGGTAGGTTGAGCACCGTTAGATAACCACTTTGTTATCTTGTCATGATCGAGTTTGATTTGAGCCGGTTCGGTAAGCGGATTATAAGTACCTACAAGGTCAATAAACTTGCCGTCACGAGGTGAGCGAGAATCTGCAACGATCACGCGATAGAACGGGGACTTTTTGTCACCCATACGAGTTAATCTGATCTTAACTGCCATAAAAAATTTTCTCCTTATATTGTAATTAAAAATTATAAACTTTTTCAGAAGGGAAATCTTCTTCCCTTGCCCTTTTTTCCCAACTGTTTGAGCATATCCTTTGACTGAGCAAATTGATTGAGAAGTTGGTTTACTTCCATTATAGAAGTGCCGCTTCCGTTTGCAATTCTTTTACGTCTCGACGCCTTGATAATATCGGGATGTTCGCGTTCATACATGGTCATGGACTGAATGATAGCTTTATATTTTTTCATTCTGGTCTCATCAACATCTTTGACTTTCAATTTATTTGCTCCGGGGAGCATTGATAAAATATCGGAAAGGCTGCCCATATTATTGAGAGTATCCATTTGATTCAGAAAATCATCAAGAGTAAAACTGTTAGCGCGAAGTTTTTCCTCCATTTTTTTCATTTCCTGCTCGGTCACTGCGCTTTGAGCTTTATCTATAAGCGTAAGCACGTCGCCCATACCGAGTATTCTCGACGCCATTCTGTCCGGATAAAAAGGTTCGAGGTCTCCCATTTTTTCACCTATGCCGCAAAGCTTTATAGGTTTACCCGTAACGGCTCTTATGGAAAGCGCTGCGCCGCCTCTGGTATCTCCGTCTAACTTGGTGAGTATCACGCCCGAAATATCGAGCTTTTCATTGAACGAAGTAGCAACCGTAACGGCGTCTTGTCCGGTCATAGAATCGACAACAAGCAAAATTTCGTCCGGTCTTACCTCTTTCTTTATATCAATGAGTTCCTCCATAAGCTCTTTATCGATGTGAAGTCTGCCGGCGGTATCGATTATAACAGTGTCGTAACCTTTGCAGTCAGCTTCTTTTATTGCCGCTGCCGCGGTTTTATAAGGCTTATTTGTCCCCTGTTCGAAGACTTCAACTCCGACAGATGAGCCAACTACTTTCAATTGAGTGATGGCTGCCGGTCTGTATATGTCGCAAGCGACAAGCATAGGCTTCTTGCCTTGTTTTTTAAGCATTAAAGCAAGTTTGCCGCACATAGTAGTCTTGCCGGCACCTTGGAGTCCACACATCATATATACCGTAGGTGGCTTACTTGCAACTTCAAGCTTACTGTTTGTGCTACCCATTAAAGCTGTGAGTTCGTCATTGACGATCTTCACCACTTGTTGACCGGGGGTAAGACTATTGATGATCTGTTCCCCGACTGCCTTTTCCGTTATTTTGGCAACAAAATCCTTAACTACCGTAAAATTGACATCGGCTTCAAGCAAAGCAACGCGAATTTCGCGCATCGCCTGTTTGATTTCAAGCTCCGTTAGCTTGCCGCGACTTCGCATTTTACTGAATATATGATTTAATCTTTCGCTGAGTCCGCTGAATGCTCCCATTAATTACTCCCGTCAAGTATGCTATGGATCCTGTCGAGTATCTCATCCTTGTCCATAGAGTCGTCGATCTCATTTAACTTGTCCAAAATATAAGACAGCTTCAAGTTCGCCTCATAACTTTTAAGCGTTGCCGTGCCCTTACTTATGGCGTCATGCGCAGCTTGTCTTGTTATTCCTTCATTTTCCGCAATCTCACCGAGAGACAAGTCGTCGTCATAAAACTGCCTTATCATTTCGGTTTGTTTGTTCGTGAGAAACGAACCATAGACATCATTCAATCTGCAAATAGTCAAGTCTTTTTTCATATTGCCTGTAAAGCTAAAATGCTTTACACTGATATTATATATTTCTTATATCATTATGTCAAGCGATTTAATGCCTTTATAACATCTTTTTATGCCTGAAGATCCGTTTTTTAAGGACTATAAAATAAAAATAGCCGTATCCGAAGATACAACTATTTCAAAGTTCAACATTTATCGGGCAATTTTTAAGCAGATCGCATGATGTTAAATAATATTTAATTCCGCCTATGGATACATTCCTTGCCGTTTTGACATTAGATCCATGCAAATGCCCATAGACCACCGCATCAGCGCCAAATTCCTCAAAAAGCTCAGTAAAAGGTGTCTCGGAGAATGAACTGTTGAACGGCGGATAGTGGCAAAGCACCACAAGCTTATCGGATACCGTTTTGACTTTTGAGGCAGCGGTCAATCCCAACTTAAAGCGCTGTATTTCTCTGTCATAGATCTTCTGTTCGTCGGTAGGCAAAGTATTGCCGAATTCCGGCGTTGTCCAGCCTCGACTGCCTGTAAATACGACATTGCCTATTTTTATGCAATCGTTTTGCAGAGCGTAGACTCCACCGGGGAGAGCGTTCCTCACCAAAGAAATCGACTTCCACCAATAATCGTGATTGCCCCTTATGATTATCTTTTTTCCCTTTAGACTTCCTATAAATTCAAGATCCGCTTTTGCTTCTGCGAGCGTCATAGCCCAACTGATGTCGCCGGCAATAAGCAAAACATCGTCGTCTTCGAGTTTATCACAATTGATTTTGATCTCGTCAAGATAATTATCCCAAACAGCCCCGAAGATATTCATAGGTTTGGAACAATTTATCGAAAGATGGAAATCGCTTAAGGAATAAATTTTCATAACGGAAACCACAATGCACAGCATCGCCTTTTTTGATATAAATATTATATCATATTCGTTCCGCTAAATCAATTGATTTTTAAGTTCCCGACGGAAAAATCGGCAAATTGAACAGCCCTTGACAAATTTCGTCCGAATACTCCTCGCACGGCGGATACTCGCAATATCCATATGACGGTACAAGAATATCCACATTGACTATTACTCTGACTATTTGGACTACGCACGCCCTTATTACAAATGTCCCGTCAACATATTCTCCGAGATTGCTAGCAAGTCCGGTCGACACCTCTATCGAATACGGGCTGAGTGAATCCTCGGGCAAACCGAGAATGATATCTCTTGGAATGGTAACGGAAGATGCGGCGGTAAAGGTAGCGCCCGTCGAATCCGTATAAGTAACTGTAATAGGCGTCGTAACGTCCATTTGGATACGATTACGTCTTTCGTCTATCGGAGTGATGATCAAATTGCCTATCTGCGACTGACCCGCGCTCCTTGCCTCGACAAAAGTCAAAGGTGCGGTACCCGGCAAGGTTTCGTTAAATGTCAAGGCAAAACTTCTGTCTTGATATCTCGTGATGCAACCGTCAAAAACCTTACGAACGTTTATACATATCCTTTCGCTTAATCCGCATAACGGATTACCGCAAATCGGTCCAGCTTTTTGTGCCATAAAATTAAACCTCCTACTGCCAATATATGACAATAGAGGTTAATTGTTACCTATTCAATAATTTTTCTCGTAGCTTTGTAAAATAGCAACATTCTATGTGCTTTTTCATGTATGATTATGATTTAGCAAAAATGAGTCCTATCGGGCTCATTTTTATGTTAAAATTAATTATGTAACACTTCATCAAGTCTTAAGAGGACTTTATCTTTACCAAACTTTG
This sequence comes from uncultured Clostridia bacterium, assembly GCA_947627075.1. Classification (GTDB taxonomy): domain Bacteria; phylum Bacillota; class Clostridia; order Christensenellales; family Pumilibacteraceae; genus CAG-552. The sequence goes on along the minus strand of CANQUR010000062.1, from coordinate 3,731 downwards.
TCACTGCCGAAAACGGTATAATATTATCACGTCCAAGCCCCAAGAAGGTCGCCACCTTATTCAATTCGCCATAAAGCGCAGATTTGTTTATCTTGTCGCACTTTGTCACTATTACGGTAAATGGGATCTGATAATAATACAAATATCCGAGCATTTGCCTATCCTTTTCGGAGTTATTGCGAATATCCGTAAGCACCAAAACTTGTTTTAACGACGTAGAGTTTTCAAAGTAATGCCCCATAAGGTCATCCCATGTAGCTTTATCCGTTTTGCTCGCTTTAGCAAAGCCGTAACCGGGAAGATCCACAAGATCGAATTCTCCGTCATTTATCGAAAAAACATTGATAAGACGCGTACGTCCCGGCGTTGACGAAGTTTTTGCGAGTTTACCGTTGCCGCATAAGGCATTGATAAACGACGATTTGCCAACATTAGAGCGTCCCACAACACAGATCTCCGGAATCGTCTCGCCTTTATATCCAAATGAATAACTTTTTATAAATTCGGCTTTTTTTATTATCATGCTTTTTCCAACGCTATATCGAATACTTCGTCTATATTATCGACTGTCTTTATGGAAATAGCGTCCTTGACTTCTTGAGGAATATCTTCGAGATTGACTTCATTTTCGCGAGGTATTATAAGCTCCTTCACGCCATATCTCAACGCAGCCAATGATTTTTCTTTTAGTCCGCCTATTGCAAGCACCTTGCCGCGCAACGTCACCTCGCCCGTCATTGCCACATCGCCTCGAACCTTTCTTCCCGTAAGAGCGGACAATAATGCAGTTGAAATTGTTATGCCCGCGCTCGGTCCGTCTTTCGGAGTTGCCCCTTCGGGAAAATGGATATGAAAATCGTGTTTTGTGAACATTTCCATATCGATATTATATTTTTCGGCACGACTTTTAAGCATGGAAAGCGCAGTGATGCACGACTCTTTCATAACGTCGCCGAGGCTTCCGGTGAGCGTCAATTCGCCCTTTCCGCCGCTTGCTATTGCGACCTCTATCGAAAGTGTAGTTCCGCCCACACTTGTCCAAGCAAGTCCCGTCGCATGACCGACCTCGCCTTCACTCGCCTTATCGTCATTTTTATATTTGGGAGAGCCGAGATAATGTTCGACTTCCGCCACATCGATCTTGACATCAAGAACGGTTTGTTCGTTTTCGACAGCTTGAACGGCAAGCTTACGAATTACGGAACCGATCTCTCTTTCGAGCGATCTTACACCGCTTTCGCGCGTATAACTCGTTATTATTTCAAGAATAGCATCATCGGTAAATTCAACTTTCGAGCCCGAAAGTCCGTTTGCTTCGAGTTGCTTCTTTATAAGATATTTTTTTGCAATCTGAAGTTTTTCGGCATACGAATAACCCGAAAGTTCTATTATTTCCATTCGATCCAACAACGGAAGCGGAATGCTTTCCATGGTATTGGCAGTCATAACAAACATTACCTTGCTGAGATCATATGGCATTTCGAGATAATGATCGGTAAAATGATTGTTTTGATTAGGATCGAGCACCTCGAGCATTGCGCTTGCGGGATCCCCTCTATAGTCGCTTGACATTTTGTCCACTTCATCAAACAAGAACACGGGATTTATCACGCCTGCCGTCTTCATCGAAGAAATTATTCTGCCCGGCAATGCGCCGATATAAGTCCTTCTGTGTCCGCGTATTTCGGCTTCGTCCTTAATTCCTCCAAGCGAAACAGAAACGAGTTTTTTGCCGGAAGCGCGCGCTATGGACGCCACTATAGAAGTCTTACCTACGCCCGGAGGTCCAACAAAGCAAAGGATCGGACCTTTTAGGTTATTTGTAAGCTTATGAACAGCCAAAAATTCGATTATTCTGTCCTTAACCTTTTGCAATCCGTAATGATCTTCGTCGAGAATTTCCCGAGCATGTTTGATATCCAATGCGTCCTCGGTTTGCTCAGTCCAGGGAATATCCAAAATCCAATCGAGATACGTACGAATAACCGCGGCATCCGGTGATGTTGCCGACATTTTTTCGAGTCGAGAAACTTCCTTTTTGAATTTATCCATTACGTCTTGAGGAAGTTTTTTCGCTTCGGCTTTTTTCAAATAATTTTCTTCATCTTCATCGCCGAGTTCTTTTTTTATTGCTTTTATCTGTTCGCGCAAATAAAATTCGCGTTGTCCCTTTGCGACGCTGTCTCGAACTTCTGCCGCGATCTTCTTTTCGACAAGCATGATATCCGACTCTTTTTTGAAGTACTTGGATATATTGATCAGTTGATCAGCGACAGTTTTTTCCTGTAGCAAGCTTTGTTTTAATGCATCGGTACCGTAAACGAAAGTAGCGATCGCGCTTATGAATTTGTCGCTTTCGTAAGCCGACAAAGTAGCGGAAACTTCGGACGGAATTTTATTATCGAGCGTCTTGTACAGCTCGAAATTTTCCTGTGCATTGCGTTTTGCCGCCTCCAACACAAGTGCATCTTCGGTAGGTTCGCCATAATCCACAAGTTGAACTTCGAAGAACGGTGCAATTTGTATATAGCTTTCTATCTGCATACGAGAAAGTCCTGTTGCCAAGACCCTAACAGAATTATTAGGCAGCTTCAAAATTTGTTTTATTTTGCAGATAGTGCCCACTCTGTAAATATCTTTTGGTCCGGGATTGGCAATACTCGCCCTTTTTTGCGCTACAATAAAAATATCTTCCTTGTCCTCGGATGCGCGTTGCAAAGCAGATAAAGATTTATCTCGAGCTATTTCGAAATTGATCGTTTGCCCCGGGAAAATTACTATTCCCCGAGTGGCTATCATTTTATATATCTTTGGTTGCTCCAACAAGTTAAAATCGGTTTTATTGACAAATAAAGATTCTTGCATACCTTCCTCTTGTATATTATTTGACATTAAACTACTTTGTAATCTTATATCGATCTTTTTACAAATACAAATTTTTACATTTTTACTGTTAAAGTATACCAAACTACAGCCATTAAGTCAAGAACAATTTTACCATATGGCAATATAATTTATATCGTATTTTTATTGATGGCTTTTGTCTCTTTTATACTTTTCTTTCCGACGATGCGAAGCCTGATTTCAAATAAGAGTCTGCCTCCGGCTTTGACCAAATTCTGTTCTGCCTGCGAAAGTTTTCGATATTCGCTCCACATTTTTCTAATTTCGCTCAAGCTGAATTTAGTAAAATCCTTTACAAGCCTTTTTCCTGTCGAAAGAATTATCCTAAAAAGCGCAGTGACAAAACTTTTCCTTTCTTCTATGCTCATACCGTTAAGCCAATTGCAAATTGCTACGGAAGCTCGTTGAGAAATATTCGATGTTTTCGGCAAAATATTAAATGACTCGAAATTTACGACCTGCCAAGTAAATGGATCGTGTTGGTCGAGCATTGTTTTTTGACACTTCACAACAGTATATCTGTCATAGTGTTCAAGCAGCATACCTATTATCGAATCGCGCGGAACTGTCTTTTTGATGCGGTCTTTGATTGCAGTAAATTCTTGACTTTCAAATATATTTTCGTGAAATCCCGGTCCGTCATGATCATATATGACCTCGATCCTGTCTTGCAGCTCTTTATTCACTTTTACCGAAGCATAGACGGCAAGATTGCCGCCTTTGCTATGCCCGCCTACAAAAAACCTACCAGTTTCCTTTTCCATTATTTCGGCAAGATATATCACCGCTTCTTCCTGCGACGGGATAGTGTTTAGATACATTAGATT
>CANQUR010000061.1 GCA_947627075.1 uncultured Clostridia bacterium | reverse complement strand
TCGAGCGAGCGATGTTCGAGGAATTCTATGTCGAATTCTTCCGCCGCCGAAGCTAAACTGAAATTGCGCGCCGCTTTTTTGTGAATGCTGTACATGAGCTGTACGTCATAAAAATTATATTTTATTTGCTCAAGCCCATAGGTTTGAATGGCGTCCGATAGGTAATTGACGTCGTTTATGATAGAAAAGCCAATGACCGTCATTTCGTCCGTAAAAAGCGCTCTTATTTTTTCGAAAACGAGCGGGAATCGAGGCGCGGATCTGAAGACTTCTTCGGTATAGGCAAGTTTTATCACCGTGCCGAACAGCCTTTTGTTGAACGGTTTATCGGGATTGACCAAAATATCATCTTGAGCCAGTATATTGAAGTTTTCATCGGCGATGCAGTAGCCGAAACTGCACAAGCTTCCGTTTTTGCCGCCGTCGCAACTTTCTATGTCAAAGCAAAGGTATTTCATTTGTCCCACTCCGCGACAGAAGCGATAATTTTATCCACTCTGTATCCGCTTTTTTCATAATCATTAAGATCGGTCTCTCCCGTAAGGGTGAGCACCGCCTTCAAACCGTTATCTATTGCAAAGCGCATATCAGTCGAAAGTCTATCTCCGATCATAGCGGTCCTATCGAGAGGGATACCGGTCATTTTCGATATGCAATCGGCAATTATTCCATATGGCTTGCCGCAAATAAGGTCCGGCATTTTGCCTGTCGTTCCCTCGATGAGCCGCATGAACGAGCCTATGTCGGGCAGATCGCCGCCGTCGATAGGGCAGGTCATGTCGGGATGCGTAGCAATGTAAAACGCACCGTTTTTTATAAGTTCGCAACCCTTGACGAGCTTGGCATAATCGAGTGTTTTGTCAAAGGTGAGTACGACCGTGTCAGGAAAGCAAGGATTCACGTTTAGTCCGGCGGCTTCGAACTCAGCCTTTACCTCCGGCGAAGCGATAACATAAAGCCTTGCATTTGGTCTGTTGGCTTTTATCCAATCCGCGGTGGCATTGGCGGAAGTGTAAACGTCGTCCTTTGTAACTTCGAATCCCATTTTGGACAGCTTGTTTACGTAAAAATCCCTTGTCGCCGATGAATTGTTGGTCAAAAAAATCACGCGCTTTGTTTTGCGCATTCTTTGGATACCTTCCTTGACTCCGTCGATGAGTCTATCGCCGAAGTAAACGGTGCCGTCGAGGTCGAGTAAAAAGCAGTCTATATCTTTGTCATCCATATTCCATAGTATTGTATCATTTGCGACATAAATTGTCAACATTATTTAGACGTATATAAACTAAATGCTAAAAATGGTTGACAAGAAAATACAAAGGTATTAAAATATTATTTATACAATGTTACTTGACTCGATATGACAAAAAGGCTTCGAGCAAGAAAAATTACTATGGAGGCATATATGGAAATTGATTGGCAACAACTTCTCGATTCGATAGTGAATTGGGCGACCAATACGGGCGTAAAGATCATTATAGCGCTTTTGCTGCTTATAATATCATTCCGCTTGCTCACAGTCATCACCAGACGTTTGGAGAAGCGACTCATCAACAAAAGGAAGCTTGACAAAACGCTCACTTCCACATTATTTTACATTTTGAGGATAGTCCTCAAGATAGTCATTTTGGCTTGTCTTATCGGATACCTCGGAATCGATACCAGCGGACTTGCGGCATTGATCGCTTCTCTCGGCGTAGGCATAGGTCTTGCCGTAAACGGAGCGCTTTCCAACCTTGCGGGCGGCGTGCTCATTCTCGTTACCAGACCGTTCAAGATCGATGATTACATCGCGGCAGGCGGCTACGAGGGCACGGTAGAGGACATCCGTATCGTATTCACGAAACTTCGTACCGTAGACAACAAGGTGGTCTATGTTCCAAACGGTAGCTTGTCATCGTCGACGATCGTCAACTATTCCGAAAAGGATCTTCGTCGTGTGGACCTTTTGTTCCCCATCAGCAGACAAGAGGACTACAAAAAGGCGGAGAAGGTCATTCTCGACGTTGTTGCCGCACACGATAAGGTGCTTAAAGATCCGACGGCTACCGCTCGTATCGAAAAGCATACCGCAAACGATACTCAAATAATACTTAAAGCTTGGGTACAAAGCGGCGACTATTGGGACGTTTATTACGATCTTCAAGAAAATATCAAGAAGGGTTTGGACGAGAATGGGATCCCCATGCCCGTCAACCAACTCGACGTTCACGTCAAGAACGATTGATCTATTTGAAAAAAATATAAAGAGGGTCCGATTGGATCCTCTTTATATTTTTTTATAGTAGAATTTTCGAAAAAGTCTTGACTAACTGCAAATTTATGTTAAAATAATATATGAAGTATTGATCAAGGAGAAAATTAATGGCAGGATCTAAAGTTTATTTTACAAAGGATATTTCGCCCGAAGGCTTAATACGGATCTATGACGCTATGGGTAGAGAGCTAAATGGCAAGGTCGCAGTGAAGATATCAACGGGAGAACCGGGCGGTCACAACTTTTTACAGCCGAAGCTTATAAAAGCTTTGGTCGATAAGTTGCACGGCACGATTGTTGAATGTTGCACGGCATATCGAGGCAAGCGTTTCGACGTTAAAAATCACTACAAGGCTATCGAGGACCATGGCTTTACGGCGATCGCTCCTTGCGATATAATGGACGAAGATGGCGAGATAAAGATCCCCGTTCCGAGCGGAAAGCACCTTCACGGCTATAACATCGTGGGCAGTCATATAGGAAATTATGATTCCATGCTAATGTTGTCGCATTTCAAGGGACACGCAATGGGCGGCTTCGGGGGCGCACTCAAGAATATGAGCATAGGCGTGGCTTCGCGCAACGGTAAGGCGTGGATACATTCCGTGGGGCGCACCGAGGATCCCGACGCGATGTGGGGGCTTACGGAGGATCAAGACGGATTTTTGGAGAGCATGGCGGAAGCGTGCCTTGGCGTCGTCACATACTACGGCGAGCAAAATATGGCGTATATAAACGTAGCCAATCGATTGTCTATCGACTGCGACTGCGATTCGAATCCGCATGAGCCGGAAATGGCGGATATAGGGATATTTGCTTCTCTCGACCCCGTTGCTTTGGATAAATGCTGTTATGACGCAATAATGGACTCGCCCGACAAGGGAAAGGCGTCGCTCGTAAAGCGCATGAAGGAAAAACATGCCATTCATCTCGTCGACACCGCCGAGCAACTCGGATTGGGGAGCGAAAAATACGAACTTATCGAAATCAAATAGAGGAGGAAACATATGATAGAAGCAGTATTGCAAAGAAAAAGCGTAAGCCTTAAGACCAAACTTACTATAAAGGGTTTGGTTTCGGTAGGACTGATTGTTTGTGCGGTACTTTTGCCGCAGCTTGCTCATATTGTGGGCGGCGCGTCGGCGGGAGCAAAGTGGTTGCCGATGTATTTGCCGGTGCTTGTAGCAGGCTGTTTGCTTGGTACTTATTGGGGGCTTGGAGTAGGTATCTTATCACCTGTAGTTAGCTTTTTGCTTACTTCGATCTTCGGCGATCCTATGCCGGCGCTTGCAAGGTTGCCGTTTATGATGGCAGAACTTGCGGTTTTCGCAGCCGTAAGCGGCTTGTTCGGCAAGAAAATAGCGGATAATAAATGGCTTGCATTTCCGGCGGTTCTTGTTGCCGAGCTTTCGGGTAGAACGTTCTTTGTTGCGCTCGCCGCGATTTTTCAAGGCGTAAGTTCGATTAATGCCACAATGGCGTGGGCGCAGATACAAACCGGTGCCATCGGACTTGTAGTTCAAGCGCTTATAGCTCCGCTCATTGTTATAGGACTCAACTATCTAATGAGTAAGAACAAAAGCGAACGTTAGATTAAAAAAATATAATGATATTCAAAAAGCATGGATAAGCTATCCGTGCTTTTTTTAAAACAAAAATGAAATTTATATCACTCAATTATTGACATATCATTTTGTATATGATACAATAGTATATATAAAAACCAAAGGAGATATGTTATGAAAAAATTGATACCGATAATTGTTTTTATGTTTGCCGTATTGTTTTGTGTAGCATGCACGGTGCCTGCAAATGACTATGACTCCAAAATAAAGGAATTGGAGCAAAAGATCGCTTCGCAACAGCAATTGATAGACGAAATGCAAAATAAGTTGGATAGCGACGATGAGATCGAAGCAGAATTGGAAAAACAAAAAGAGCTTAATGAATTATATAAGAAGCAATTTCGTAACTTGACGGGTAAACCGATAGAATTTACAGCCAAAGCGCCTATTTACGGAAATAAAGAAGAAGATGAAACCATAGTTGAGTACGATAGCTTTACAGACAATCCATATATGGCTTTCGAAAATTATTATAAAGAAAATCGTCCGATTGCAGATGATTATATCTATTATGTATTTAGGCCGGACGATTATTTGGACGAGAAAAAAGTATTAATTGCGGATAATTATACAAATAGACATTATTATCTTGTAAAACAAGATGAGAATTTCTTGGTCAATGAGGCATTGATCATATACGATGAAGTTTTTGACGATGGAACTTGGGATGAAGAATTAGAGGATTATGCGCCATCATGGAAAGAAAGTTTTCATTTAGTATTTTATATGGCTCCGGTCGAAAAATACAGTGAGAAGCTTTACGATTATAAGTCTTTCCGCCTTGAATTTGGACAAACGGATTCCGGCAGTACATATTTTAATATGTTTATCAATACATATTGCATAGGGACGTGCTATTATCAAACTAATTGTTACGTGTCATATACGGGATTTAAAGAGTATTTGTACGACAGACTTGTAACAATATAAAAATTAACAGAGGGAATATATGAAAAAATTATTTTTAATAATTTCAATTTTAACTTTACTATGTTCTTTTATTGTAATAGTAAAGGGAAAAAACTTTAAAGAAGTAAATGCAGTTGCAAATTCGGAAATGGAATCTGTGGAAAGGTGCGATCCAAATTTTGATTTTGAAGGCCAAACTGAAGAAAAAAATGTGAGCACGGCAGTAGAATATGATACATACTTAAAAAATTATTTCAATGGCTTGACCACTAATATGGGACACAATACTATCGGATCATGTGGATACGTAGCTCTAGGTATGATATTATCATACTATGATTCATATTTAGATGACAATATTGTACCCGAACAATATGATGTCAAAGCTAATTCAAGTGATTCGGATTTTGTATCTATTCAAAACTCTCCCGGAGTAAAAGATGATAATACGCATATTTTTTATGGGGAAGATGAAAAAGATAGTGATAAAATTATAAAAAATAAAAAATGTTTTGAATTGTTGTCAAATATGGAAGATTCTCTTCATGCAAAATTAATAATGATTGGAAATGATTTGAAATATGTGGATTTATCAGACCCAAATGGCCCATTCGGGACTTTTGAATATCAAAGAATCGAAATTCTCGAAAAATACTTTGAAGAAATAGGTATAACCGATTATGAAATAAAAACATTTAATGGTAGCTCTCAAGAGGGTTATAGAGAATTTGTAAAAGAAAATGTTTTGGCGGGATATCCTGTTTTAGTCGGAGCCAGTGGTCATGCTTTTATTGTATATGATTATGACTCTGATAATGATATTCTTTATGGGAATGCCGGTTGGGTTGGATACTATTCTTATATGCATTTTGATTATTCAATAGAATTCCCAGATTATACAGGCGCCATGGTTTTGAAATTTCCAAATAGAGAGCATAAACATTCATATAACTATGCAGTAAAACATGGCGATCATATAGATAAATATTGCTATTGTAATAATAATATACGTACATATAAAAGCACTATAGACGGCTTTGACGAGCAACCGAGTTGTTTTGACGGAACTTATACGATTCCCTTTTGGGCAACCGATATAAAGGAAGACGCGTTTAAAAATAATACTTCAATTAAAGAAATAAATTTTGCTTCTAATAGTAGCCTTGGTTATGTTCCCGATTATGCATTTAGAGGATGTGAAAGTTTGAATACCGTTAGGTTATCATCGGATTTGAATGCGATAGGCGAGTATGCTTTTGCCGATTGTCCTTTATTAACTACGGTGATCTTTGATGAAGATTGCACGATTAACACCATCGGTTATTCGGCATTTGAACGTTGTATTAATTTAAGAACGACAAAAGCTTTAAGTGAAGTATTTGAAATACCACAATGCGTTGAATATATCGGTAATTGTGCATTTTTTAATTGTGGATTGAAAAAAGTAAATTTCAATGGAGATATAATGAGTGTAGGGGATCAAGCATTTTTTAATTGCTCTGATTTAACTTCGGTGACATTTAACGCAAAGGTTAGAAGTATTGGATTTTATGCATTTGGAGGTTGCACAAATTTAACAACAGTAAATTTATTGCCAAAATGTGATTTACAGTATATAGAAGGGAGCGCATTTAGAGGTTGCGGTTTAACGCATTTCGAAATTCCGGATAGCGTTACCGAAATAGGCTCCGAAGCTTTTTATGATTGCAGAAAAATGACTTCCGTTGTAATGCCGGCAAGCGTAACAACATTAGGTTCGAATGTATTTTCTGGTTCTGATGACGATTCGGCAGGAAAATTAACGATTTATGCGGAGATACAGGAGCCGCCTGTTTGGTGGTATAAACCATGGTACGGCAATAATCCCGTATTTTTCGGTTGCACTCTTTCTGCCGATAAAACTTACGTCGAGGCAATAAATACGGAGCTTCTATTTAACAAAAATGATACAAATATCATTCAGCCACCTTATAGAAATAAGAATTCTTTCGGAGGGTGGTATTCGAGTCGATGGTATGTTGGAACAGGGTATAATTGTTCTAATATTACTTCGGCAGAACCGGGAACATATTATACAAAATGGACTCCGAGAGCATTTTAACTTAATTTCGGCAAAAGTATAGTCGAAAAACGCTTGCTAAAAAATCTTTTTTGTGGTATATTAATAAAAGCCGTGCTATGTGGGGAGCCAGCGGTGCCCTGTACTCACAATCCGCTACAGTGAGACAGAATACCTATTGAGGCCTTGCGTATGGGAGGCAGTTACCATTAAGTGGCGTTGATTTCAGGGTCTTGTGCAACGCTATCCCATGAACCGTGTCAGGGCTTGACCGCAGCAGCACTAAATGGATCATGGCGTGTGCCACGAGGTAGCTTTGGAGGAGTCGGCTGGTGGGAGAACGCTTCGGTACTCATTGTCGAGATAGGTTGCACGGTGTTATTTGAGTTTTATGACGGCATGTCAAAGCGATGTGCCGTCTTAATTTTCGGTAAAAAGGTCAATAGGCAATCAAAATAATTGACTTATGGCAATAAGAAGTTGTATAATAAGTCATTAATAGACTTATAGAGTCTTTGGAGCAAACCATGTACGAAAAAGTTAATCCCAATCTTGACTTCGTGGCAAGAGAAAAAGAAGTAATCGAATTTTGGAACAAAAACGACGTGTTTGCCGCCAGCATGAAGCAAACGGAGGGCGGCGAAGAATTTTCATTTTACGACGGACCGCCCACGGCTAACGGAAAGCCGCATATCGGTCACATTCTTACGCGCGTCATGAAGGATATTGTGCCGCGCTACAAGACCATGAAGGGCTATCACGTGTTGCGTAAAGCCGGATGGGATACGCACGGCTTGCCCGTAGAGCTCGAAATAGAAAAAAAGCTCGGCATGGACGGCAAGCAGGATATCGAAAAGTACGGTATCGAGCCGTTTATCAAGCAATGTCGCGAAAGCGTTTGGACGTACAAGACCGAATGGGAAAAAATGAGCGAACGCGTCGGATATTGGGCGGACATGGAGCATCCGTATATAACATACGACGATAAATATATCGAATCGGTTTGGTGGTCGCTAAAACAAATAGCGGACAAAGGACTTATATACAAAGGACACAAGATCGTGCCGTACTGCCCGCGTTGCGGAACGGCGCTTTCGTCGCACGAGGTCGCGCAAGGTTACAAGGACGTCGAGGAAACCACGGCAATAGCCAAATTCAGAGTAAAAGGCGAAAAGGACACCTACATTCTTGCCTGGACGACCACCCCTTGGACGCTTCCGTCCAACGTTGCGCTTTGTATGCATCCCGATTACGAATACAGCAAAATACAGGTCGGCGATGAAAAATACATTCTTGCCAAGGAGCTTATCCCCACGATATTCGAGGAATATGTCGTTTTGGACACCAAAAAGGGCAAGGACTACGAGGGCATGAGCTATGAGCCGTTATTCGACTTCTACAACGGCAAGGAAAAACGCTATTATGTTGTAAACGACACATACGTAACTCTTACCGACGGCACGGGCGTTGTTCATATTGCGCCCGCATTCGGTGAGGACGACGCAAAGGTGGGCAGACGATACGGACTTCCCTTTGTGCAACTGATCAACGACCGAGGCAGATTTACCGAAGAATGCGGCAAGTACGCCGGCGTTTTCTGCAAGGTCGCCGACAAGGACATAATAAACGAACTTAAAGAGCGCGGCTTGTTGCTTAAAACGCTCAAAGTGACGCACAGTTATCCCTTCTGTTGGAGGTGCGATACTCCGCTCCTTTACTATGCTCGCTCGACCTGGTTCATAAAGATGACCGAGGTCAAGGAAAATCTCTTGCGCAACAACGCGTCCATAAATTGGATACCCGAATCCATAGGCAAGGGCAGAATGGGCAACTTCCTCGAAAACGTTGTCGATTGGGGCT
>CANQUR010000060.1 GCA_947627075.1 uncultured Clostridia bacterium | reverse complement strand
CGGGCGCTTTATAGACTGTTTCCTCACTTCGTTCGAAAACAAGTCCTTTTCGCTTGTTGCTCGACCCAAAAATGCAAACATTTTCGGGGTCCCCTTATGTCGGAGCCTCCCCCGATATGTACTTTTTACGTATTTGCGAGCTTTATTCGCGGGGGAAGCCTTCATAAGGTTGGTCGCATTGTCTATGCCCAAGCTATGAGGGAAAAAAACAAAACGCGGGGAAAGCCTCGCGTAAGGTAAATCGTTAAAACATAAGGTATTATGGAAATTCGGGCGACAGAAAGGCTTCCCCTTGGTATAAGGAGAAGCCTTGCGTTTTGATGTCTATGCTCCGAAAATAGAGCTCAATTCGGATCTCAATCTATCCTCGTATGCCGTGCGCGCTTCAACTTCTATTATATCTCCCGCACGAATTATCCGTTCGCCGCGGCTGTATAACTCGGGATTGGAGTCTCCGTCCGAGGCATTCTTATGCACGACGGTGGTGACGACAAAGGGAAACAAAATGTCCCTCAATATCTTGCCCACCGCATAAGAGCCTTCCTTGACTACTACTTCTATTTTGACCGTCTTGACTTCCTTGCCTTCTCTGCGAGTTTTGATTATGTTCTCGAGCATTGCGTCGTATATAGGCTTGGTGTGGCATAGCTCGGCAATTAAATATGCCGCGATTATCGCCAAAAAGCTCTCAAGAAACGACGCCGCGCCACCCGTGAGCTCGACTATCAATACTACTGCCGTTATCGGCGCTTTGAGTACGGCGCCCAAAAACGCGCACATGGTTATAGCTACCACGGTAGAATAATATGCTTCGTTCATGCCGCATACAAGCATGAGCCTTGCGATCAATCCGCCGACCAGCGCACCTATGCACATAAAAGGAATAAACATTCCGCCGCTGACCTGCGCCGCAACACAAACTATGAGAAGCACGAGCTTTATAGCAAGAATGGCTATAATTATCTGCCACTCGATCTCCATAGCCCCTATCTTGCGGATAAGTCCGGCTCCGCCGCCGACCAAATCTATGAAAATCAAGCAGGCAAGCCCGCTCAAAAGAAACGCCGCCATAGTTTTTATCATCGGATGGACCTTGATCTTGCGAAGCGACGGCGCAAATTTACATAGCAAAAAGGAAAAGGCCACTGCGGCGACGCCCGCAACTATTCCGACGATCAATGGGAGATAGAACTCGGTAACTTCGAAATTCACTACGGTAAACGGATATAATGCGTGCTCGCCCATGCCGGTAATATGCTTTAATAATCCCGAAGTTATCATGGCAAACATGACCGATAAAGCGGACACAAGCAACACTATCGGCGAAAATTTTTTGTGACATTCCTCAAGCGCAAATAATATTCCGGCAAGAGGAGCATTGAGTGCTGTGGCAAAGCCCGCGCTTGCTCCTCCCGTTATCGAGAACCTCGACCAAGCATTATGTTTGCGATAAAATTTTCCGCCAAACGAATTGACTCCTTCGCCCAGCGCTCCGCCTATCAAAACGGACGGACCTTCGCTTCCGAGCGGCAGTCCGCAAAAGAACGAAAGAAAGCTGCCGAAAATCGTCGCCGGTACTACGTGATACCATTTTAGCGGCAAAATACCGCGTGCCGCTCCTTCTATGTATGGAACTCCTCCGCCCTTTGCCTCGGGCGTGAATTTTGTATTGAAATAACTTAACATTCCCGCTATCAACAAACCGCCTATCAAGAGGGGCAGAAATGCGAGATTCTTTGTTATAAACTCGTATATCGACGAACTTACCGAAAGTATTTCTTCGGCAAGGAATTGATATCCCCATATTACAGCGCCTGTTACTATCCCTGTCAATGTGCCGTAAAAAACCGCGGGGACCATAGTGCTTAAAAAATATTTTTTTGTAGTCATATCCGAAATTAAAAGCCTTTACTATATATTTTGTCTGACATAACAAGTCATAGAGATATCGATTCCATTAAATTTTGAGCTTTTTGAATAGCATTGGCGCCAAAAGCGTTACAAAAATCCCTATGATAAAGTACCTTATGAAATCGAAGATAATACGCCATATCCCGCTTGCAAACAAGCCGAACAGAACTTTGAGCCCTTCCTTTATTGTAAGGACGCAAATCGCGCCTAACGCAAAGCGAACGATATAATGCCAAAACTTATCCGATTTAACGTCGTATTTTATGCGCGTCTTTTCGATATAATACCCTATTGCCACAGCCGAATAAGTGCCCGCTATGTTCATTAGAGAATCGGGCGTTTCGCCGCGAAAGGCATAAAAAGCTACCGCCGCCGCAAAGAGCAAAAGACAAAGCGGCAATACGGCAAAAATGATTTTTTCTTCGTTGTTGCCGAGTATTTTATCGAAGAGTATATAGCCCGCTATGCCTATGCCTACGCCTATCAGCGCGCCGGTAAGAACATCGGTGGGATAATGTTGTCCGAGATAAACGCGCGAAAACATGACAAGCGGAACGATTATGCACGAAGCAATGACCGCCGCTTTGAAATATCCTTTGGCTTTTGACTGCATGGTAAGGCTCGTAGCCACCACTCCTATATTGTCGCTGTGACCGCTCGGAAAAGAATATCCGCTCGTTTGTTCGAGTATTCCCCTTATGCCTTCGAAGTGATACGGACGCGTACGTCTGACTATTACCTTTATCACGCCGACAAAGAGATTTGCGACCATAAAGAGGTTTACAAGACGAAAGCCTTCTCGCTTATTGACGCACCAATATAACGCCATAACGACAAGCATAAAGAATATTTCGGTGCCGAATTGCGTGATAAAGTAAAGTAGCCAATCGAGAAAAGGAACGCTTCCTCGTTGCAAAAACTTAATAAAGTCGAGTTCCCACTCCATTACTGTATCCTTGTAATATTATCGCCGTCGTCCCAAAGGCGTTCGAGCTTATAAAACTCCCGCGCTTCCTCGTGGAAAATGTGCAATATCACACAGCCATAGTCGATCGCCGCCCACTTCGGATCTATATCCCTGCCTCGCGGTTCGAGCCCAACGTCTTTACTTACAGTGGACTTCGCCGAAGCAAGCACAAAATAGTCCGCTATGACCGTCTTTCCTTTAAGGTCGATAATAATAATGTCCTTGCCTTTTTTCTCGTCTAAAAGGTCGGCGATCTTTTTGGCAAGCTCATTCGATTGCATCGTATTCCCTTCCAAACTCAATTTTTTGATTTGTTCCATATTTTATTCCTCTCATTTATCCGCGTTTTTTGCGTTTATTTCCGCATACTTGCGATACGCCTCTTCGGTTATGGGCGCTATGTAAGTCTTTTTAGTTTTAAGATAGTCTATCATGTTCTTCAACATCAACTCTACGGCAAGAGTCAAACTCTTTGTCGCCGCCTTTCTCACTTCGTCAACTCCCTTGAATTTGCGTCCCGGCTCTATGTAATCGGCAAGCGCGACGATCTCACCGAGCGCGTCCATATTCATTCCACACGTAGTGTGCGTTCGCACCGCTTCGACTATTCGCTCGGGCAAACCGAAATAATTTCGACATATAGCCGCTCCGTATTCCGCATGCCTGCATTCGATAGGTAAATCGTCGCAATTCGGCACGGGAATTTGAAATTTTTCGAGCATTTCGGGCGTTACATACTTACCTATGTCATGCATAATAAGGGCAATAGTGCAATCTTTTACGTCTACATCGTATCTTTTCGCAAGTTTTATACCCTCGATAGTTGCTCGATAAGTATGCTCTATCCGTTCTTCTTTCAGTCCGAAAATTTTGTAGCTCGAAGTATACTTTGCATAATCGTCATACAGATTTTGTTCTTTTATTATTTCCTCCACGCCTTTGCTTACAAGCCCGCTTACTCTATTCATGGCGACTGCGACCTTGACCTCGCTGGATGAAATGTCCTCTCCGACAAAATCCGCATATTCGAACTCGGGCAATACGCTTTCATCGTATCCCGGTCGTCTTATAATATAAAAGGTAACGAGCTTTTTGAGCTCCTCGGCACACTTCCACTTATTTACCGAACGCGCGCCTTCGCTCCCTATCGCAAAATACAGTTTACGATCGTTTCGAGCAAAATGTTTTACGGTATCTATGGAATAGCTGCAACCGTCTTTTTTTATCTCGAAGTCCGAAATGACGACATTCTTTTTGAAATTGCATTTATATAGCATTTTCAATCGAAGCTCGGGCGGCGCCGCTTTGTAATCTTGCTTAAACGGCGAAACATGAGTGGGCACGACTATTACCTCGTCGAACTTATCCGCCAAATTATCGATTATTTCCTCGTGCCCCTTATGCACGGGATCGAAGCTTCCGCCGTAAATAACAGTTCTTATCATTCTACGTATTCAAACTCGAAGTCAAGGATACGAATGATATCGCCGTCCTTTGCACCTCGATTTTTGAGCTCCTTTATTATGCCTTTTTCTTTAAGAGTTTTTTGGAAGTAATTGAAGCTGTCATAATCGTCAAGCACCACTCCTCGCGCTATTTCATCGATAAAGCCTCCGCTCAAACCAAAACTTCCGTCATCAAACCTGTCTATTCTATATCCGGTGGTGTCCGCCTTGCCAAATTCGAACGGCTCGTACTCTATCGGTTCGAGAGGCGGCAATTCGTCGAGTTTTTTTGCGATCTCGCGCACAAGCTCGTCCACTCCCTTATGCGTTATGCCGCTTATTTCCACGATACGCTTGCCGCGAACGCGTCGGCGGAACTCCTTTATATTTTCTTCGGGCGCAATGTCGCATTTGTTGAGCGCAATTATCTGCGGAAGATGCGAAATGCGATCGTTATAAGACTTCAATTCCGAATTTATCTTTTTGTAATCGTCATAGGGATCTCTGCCCTCGTGTCCGGATACATCGATAACATGCACAAGCAGCCTCGTCCTGTCTATGTGACGCAAAAAGTCGTGACCGAGTCCAACTCCCTCGCTTGCACCCTCGATGAGCCCGGGGATATCGGCTACAACAAAGCTACGATCGTAATAAGAAACCACGCCGAGGTTAGGACTTAACGTCGTGAAGTGATAATTTGCGATCTTCGGTCTTGCGTTGGATATCACCGAAAGCAGAGTGGATTTGCCGACGTTCGGATAGCCCACAAGCCCGACGTCCGCGATCGTCATAAGTTCGAGAATGACGGCGTGCTCTTCGGTAGCTTGTCCTCTTTGGGAAAAATGCGGAGCTTGACGTCGCGAAGATTTGAACCTTGCATTGCCCTTTCCGCCCATGCCGCCGCTCAAAACGGTAACGGTCTGCGTTTCGTCGAACATATCGGCAACGATCCTACCCGACTCCTCATCGCGGATAACGGTACCTTGCGGTACTTTGATAACGAGCGGTTCGCCCTGCCTGCCGTGGCAATATTTGGGCGCGCCGTTTTCTCCGTCGGGAGCGCGAAAATGCTGCGAAAATCGAAAATCGGAAAGCGAATTTTTGTGCGCGTCGACGCAAAAGACGATATCTCCGCCCTTACCGCCGTCGCCGCCGTCCGGTCCGCCGTTAGCGACATATTTTTCAGTATAAAACGACGTGCAACCGTTGCCGCCGTTACCTGCCTTTATAAAAATTTTAACTTTATCTATAAACATACTTATTCTACTTATCCGTTTTAATTTTATCGTATTCGGCGCAAAGATCGGTTAGCGGACAATGTGAGCAATCCGGGCGTTGCGCCTTGCAACAATACCTGCCATGAAATATCAAAAGGTGATGAGCGAGCGGCTTGTAAATGTCGGGAACGACCTTATTCAGATCCGCTTCCACATCGTCGGGCGTTTTTCCGTCCGAAAGCGCAAGCCTGTGACTTACGCGAAATACGTGCGTATCGACGGGAATGGTAGGCTGTCCGAAAGCCACATTCAAGACTACGTTTGCGGTCTTGCGTCCCACTCCGCTCAAAGTGAGCAATTCGTCCATAGTCGAGGGCACCTTGCCGCCGAACTTTTCGCAAATATCCTTTGAAGCCGCGATAATATTCTTCGCCTTGTTGTGATAAAATCCGCAGGTATAAATTTCCTTTTCCAACTCGCCTTGTTCCATTACGGCAAATTGCTCGGGTGTATTTATCTTTTTGAACAACACATTTGTAACTTCGTTGACTCGCTTATCCGTGCATTGAGCCGATAAAATAACGGCTATCAACAGCTCGAACGGCGAATCATAGCCCAGCTCGCACCTCGCCGCGGGATATTTACTTTTAAGCCTATCAAAAATTTCGGATATTCTATCCATTATTCTCTCCGTCGGGATCTATTTTATGAGTGGTATCGCCGGCATTGCCGTGACGCACAAAGCTCATGGTCAAAAGCGCAAGAACACAAAATACCGTCGAATAAATGAGCAAACTTCTCGAATCTATGAACTGCATACAAGCGCCGGCGAGAATGGGCGTAAGTATTTGCGCGCCCATCGAAAACGAATAGTATAGCCCCGTAAACACGCCCGTAGTCTTTTCGGTAGCCATTTCAACGCTCATTACAAAGGAATGTACGTTTATTGTCGCCCAACCCGCGCCCACAAGCACAAACACGGGATACATGATGATCTTTAACACGCCTATGTCGGATACCGCGTAAAGCAATATCGAGCCCAGACCGAAGCCCGCGATCATAAGACAAATACCAATCATTATGGTTTTTTTGCGTCCTATTTTCTCGCCTATCTTACTTGCCGGAATAAAGAAGATAAAAGCCGACGCCTGCGCAACTATAAGAGCCGCCGGGAATTTCTCCATTTTCAGTACGTCGAGAGCGAACGTCGAAAAGTGCGAGGTAACTCCGTTGTATGCAAAGTACCAAAGCGCGACGGAAATAAGTATGAATAAAAGGCTTTTTTTACGGTCTTTGTCAAGAAGCCCTATCCCTTCGCGAATGGACATCTTTTTATGATTGTTGCCGTCGTCCTCGTCCTCGACAAGCCCGACTTCCATAAGCATCTTCTTCTTTTCCTCGACGAATTTGTTTTCCTTTACTTTAGCAACGAGCACAAAGGTCGTAAGCACCATAAGAGCGACGGTCACATACACAAGCAACCAATTGTCGCCTACAAGGTGAAGTACCGTTTCGGTCTTGCCGTCCGCCGTCACAAGGAACTGCTCTTCGGTTTGAAGAAACGCATTTGACATCATCAGCGGGAAAAATCCGCCCACCGTTCCCATAATATTTATAATGGTGTTGCCCTGACTTCGCAATTGCTTTGGCGTGACGTCCGGCATAAGCGCAACTGCGGGTGTACGATACAGACACATGGAAATGAGCAAAAATGCCGTAGTTACAAGCATTATAGCAAGCCAAACGGTATTGACCTCCTCGCCCTTCACCGCCATATTATAACTGAAATTTACGGTCAAAAAGAAGAAAGCGGCAAGAAGCGAACCCACTATTATAAACGGTATGCGCCTTCCCAGCTTGTCCCGTAATTTTCCTTTAAGGTTGTCCGACCATAATCCCATAAAAGGGAGTAACAGCAACGCAATAACGTTATCCGCCGCCATTACTATTCCCCTTACCACCTCTTTTAATCCCAGCTCTCGGAGCATAAGTGGCATAAGATTGTCGTAGACCTGCCAAAACATAGATATGGACATAAAGGCAAGTCCGACCAAGATCGTACGTTTTATATTTAATTTCAGTTTAACTTCACTCATGTACTCTTCCAAAGCGTTATCGCAAGATCCCTTACGATAAGGATAAGTATAACATACAATGAGAAAAAAGTAAAACGTTTGAATTATTTTTTTGTAATGTTAAGCGTACCGTTATAGTCTTGAACCGCATATACTCCCGTAAAGCTCGAAAATTTGCCCATTTTAAGCACTTTCTTGCCCATCCCCAAATCGTTCACCTTTACCGACAAGCCGCAACCGCCCGAAATCGAATGAGGCGTAGATACCACCTCGGAATATTTGCCCTCCTTTCGTAAATTCTCCGCAAATTTCATGGCATTTGCTCTTGATCTGAACGTAAATAAATAGTACATAAAAAATTTTCTCCGTAAGTAAAAATGTGTGCAATCATTGCCCTGCGCGCTCGTATAATGTAGTGTAATCGCTATTACATTATATTTAATATTTTACGGGTATGTTATGATTTATTTTGACAACAGCAGTACTACACTTTTTAAGCCGCCCGAAGTGATAACAAGCGTCGCCGCAACGCTGAAAAACCTTTCGGTAAACGCAGGGCGCTCGGGGCACTCGCTTGCAATAAAAGCGGCAACGGCTTTGAACAATACACGCTCGAAGGCAGCCGAATTTTTCGGTTGCGAGCCCGAACGAACAATATTTACTTACGGTTGCACTGACAGCTTGAACCTTGCTATCTTCGGCTCGGTAAGGCGCGGCGGGCACGTTATTACGACGGCATACGAGCACAACAGCGTTCTTCGCCCACTGTTTAGATTGTATCATGACGGGCAAGTGGATCTGACCGTGATCTATCCAAATGAAAACGGAGAAATCAGCGGAGAAAAGATACTTAATGCCGTACGGCACAATACCTGCCTTGTCGTAATGAACAGCGTAAGCAATGTAACGGGATACAGTCTGCCCGTGGAATATGTGGGAAAGGCTTTGAAAGATTCAAAAATACTTTTTCTTGTGGACGGGGCGCAAAGCGCAGGCTATCGCAAATACGACTACTCTCTTTTCGATATGTACGCGGTAGCGCCACATAAGGGCTTACACGCGCCGCAAGGCATAGGACTATTGACGCTCGGCGAAAAGGCAAGGCTTCGCCCCACTCGCCTCGGCGGAACGGGCACCATG
>CANQUR010000059.1 GCA_947627075.1 uncultured Clostridia bacterium | reverse complement strand
TACTACTATCTTCTGACCGAGGAGGATAAAGAAGTGGGGCTCTCTTCCATGCGCGACCTTGCCAACCTCTCCTATGTGTTCAACGGCGTTGAAAACAGCATTGAAAAAGCGAAGCTCTATGGCGACATTACGGGCGACCAGCACTATGAAAAACTGTACAAAATCCGTAAAAATTTAATAGATATAAACACGAATAATGCGAATGCGTTCAAAGAAAGAACCCTCGTCGGCGGCACGCTTCCGGGCGGGACCATCAGTGACATATGGGCCTATTACATGAACAGCGAGCAGACCGCCGTGGCATCCATGACGATCACAAAAGAGGAGTTTACGCTCTCGGGCAAAAAACTCGACGGAAGCGGCTCATACAAAATACAAAATATCAACTTCGGCGGGCCCGACCAGACGCTCGGCGGCCTCTTCAAGATCGCGAAAGGGTGCACATTCAAATACCTCGATATCGTCAACGCGCACGTTTGGAGAAGAAGCTTCATTGCTCCGCTCGACGAGGCGCCTAAAAAGGACAAAATCACGGAGGTCAAGGCATACGATTGGAACAGAAGCATTTCGGGTTCGCTTGTCGGCTTTGCCCTTGATTGTACATTCGACCACGTCCGCAACTATATTGATAAAGACCACACACTCAAAGTCGAGAACAAGAATGGCGAGCTCGTTTCCCAGGGTCATACTCTTACCCGTGTGTCGGGCGTTGTCGCGGGCGGGCTCGTGGGCGTTGCCGTCGGGAGCGATGTCGGAGAGGGTACGCAGATCACAAATTGCTCCGCCTCCACCCGCGTGTGCACCGAACCTTACTTTACCAAACAGCGGTGCCTCTATGCGGGCGGGCTCATCGGGATCGCCATGGGCAAGGTGAATATAAATGGCTGTTATGCGGCGAGCCAGGTCTCGGGCTGGTATTCGGGCGGCCTCGTCGGCATGACCCTTTCGAATGCATCGTTCGAAGGAAATGGATACAACACCGGTTCTACCGTGCCCGCGATCAAAGTAGAGAAGGAAACAGTGAGCAACGCGCCGACGATCGCAAACAGCTTTGCGGCGGGGCAGATACAGCGCACGGTGCGCGTGGGCGGAGGGCTCATCGCAGAAGTGCAGGGAACGGTCCGTGTAGAGAAGTGCTACTCTGCGGTTTGGTTCGAAACGATGCCCCCCGTTGCCTACGGCACCTTTAAGGGAGACCAAAAGAACTTTTACGTCTTTCAGACCAAGGTTTCCATTCCCTTGACCGCCAACGTAGAGGCGCTCTTCACCACCGACAACCAAGCCGGTCTAAAAGGCGATATCCTCTCCAAATTGCAAAATGCCGCGGGCGTACACAGCGGGATCCCCAAAACGCTTGCGGGCATCAAACAGCAGCAGGAATTCGTCGGCTGGGGAACGGCAACGGAAGAGACAACGCATATTTGGACGTGGAATAACAATGACATTAACGCGGAAAGATTCTATGACAACATGAAGGCGTATCCGTTTCCCATGCCCAAGGGAAGCGGAAATGAGTTTTGGGGAGACTGGATCAAGCAGAACTACTACGTCGAGAGTGCGGATGACCCGAATTCCCAGATTGACCACAACCCCAACGAAGATGCTCCGATCGAATTCCAGGGATTCTATTCCGTCTATTACCCCAATAGTGACAGCTCGGCGGTAAGCTGCCTTGTCCCGGGCGATACCATTGCGCGCGCGGAGCCCTGGTGGATGCGAAGCGCATCGCCGGGTTTCGACAACATGTTCACGATCAACACGGTTGAAGGAAAGGAAGAAGAAGTAGTATATCTCCGTACACAGGTTCCAAAGTTAGACGCGGATGGCAAACCCGAAGTAGACGAAGAAGGCAATACAATCATGGATATACAGACGTTGCCGATCTCGGATATCAGGGGCGGCCAATATTGGGCGAATGATAACTACAAGTTAGGTCAGGGCGTTGACGGCGCGACGAAAGTTACAGTCGCCGAAAAAACCGATGGTGTAACCAATGTTGTTTTTGATAAAAAAACAGGTAAGCTCATTTATATTAATTATTTCATTAATTATTTCAGCTTCTATGGACCGACGTTCTATGATCCCAACTACGACCCGATCAAGGGATATCGGCTGGAAGGTACGGGGATCGAATTCGGCACGTTATATTGGGACTATTACGGGTTCTACTTGTGCCCCTTGGAGTCGAAAGACAATAATAACGATGATTCGAAGAAGTATTATGTTCAGTTTGCGGACGACAAACCCGATCTGAAAGGCGGGGAAGAGGACAATATCATAAATGCAGTATTGGACAACAAAAACCAAAAAGTCATTGTTGACGAAGAGACCTTTAAGAACATGGTCGGCTATTCCGAGTACATTCTTCCCTATGATGTGGTAACAGAGATCACCTGGGATTTCGGCGGATTTAGAAACGTCACGGTCAAGTGGGAAGACGGAATGCTTAAAATCGTCGATGCACAAATGTATGATGAATGGAGGAAATAAAATGAAGCGTTTGATAAAGAGATTGTCCCGTCGTGGGGCGTCCGTGCTTATTGCTATTTTGGTTTTTCTCCTTGCCGCGCTTTCGGGTACGATCGCACTTACCATGGCTTCG
The DNA here is from genome assembly GCA_947627075.1 of uncultured Clostridia bacterium. Classification (GTDB taxonomy): domain Bacteria; phylum Bacillota; class Clostridia; order Christensenellales; family Pumilibacteraceae; genus CAG-552. Next base: position 6,678 of record CANQUR010000059.1, on the reverse strand, counting down.
TCCAACGCGGGCAGATTCACTCACGAAAAGGAAGATCAGCAGGCGTACCTCTCGGTTGCTTCCGCCGCGAAACTCATTTGCAAGAAACTCGAAACGACGCAGGTCAAACTTACCAGCAAAGACTTGTATGAAGAAGGGCGTGAGGTGCCCAAAGATCCATCGGATATCGACACTGTCGAATTTTTACAAGAAGATACGGATAACGTCGTGAGCACAAACCTATTATTCTTTTCGGATTCGAGGTTTATCAACAATATCAAATTACTTGCGCCGTATCAAAATAATGAGGGTGGTGACAGTGAGGGCGATAAAACATTTGACTACAAGAAGATTTCTTTTGAACTTACTGCCGAGAATACGGGAGAGGAGACATCAAACATTTCGGAAATGGGGACAGTTCAAGTCGAATTGAATATGAATGATATGTCTTTTGTGTTTCAGCTTTGGCTTAAAAGAGGGGATCATCGCCTCTATCAGATGATGATGGATGTCCCGTTTGAATGGAAACCTGCCAACTGGACGGCAACAAGGAGCGATGGATCGATCATCTGTACAATCCGTGGAAAATGGACGTTAGATAAAGCAAAATTTAGCTTTGAGAACGCGAGTTCGGCGACCTAATGAGGAGAAAAAAGAATGAAACGAATTTTTCATAAACTTGGTTCCAAAAAGGGCGAAACGCTCGTCGAGATCCTTGTGGCTGTGGTCATTATCGCGCTTGCCGCAGGGCTTTTTGCCGCGCTTTATTCGGCTTCGATGAATATAAATGTCGAAGCGCGCAATCAAGACGAAGCGTTCTATAAAGCCGTAGATGACTTGGAGAGCATGTTGGATGGAGTTGCGTCAAATTCAAACGGCAAGGTCCATTATGAAGCCACGGATGATGAAAAGGGTGAAGCAAACGTCGATGAAAGTAAAGCCGACGTGAACGTTGACATTGTCACCCAAGACGGAATGACGGTGTATAAAGCCGCCGAGGGTGGTTCTACCGAGGGTGGTTCTACCGAGGGGGGAACGCCATGAAAAAGTTACGTTCTAAACATGGTTTTACGCTTACCGAAATGCTTATTGCCGTACTGCTTCTCGCTTTGGTGTCGCTTATGGTAACGGTGATGACTTCGACGATCTTGACTACGACCGCCTCTATGCAAGAGGTGGCGCAAGCCGAGATCCTCGGTAACGAAGCGTTTGATAATTTGCGAAGGAACTTCCGCTTTGGTTCTAACTTTCAAACAGTCACGGTGGGTGATAAATCTACCGTAAAGTTCAATCACGACGATGCGAATACAGATTATACGTATTTGTTGCAGGACGGTATGATCGTGGAAGCAAAACTTACCGAAACTGCGGGTAAGTACAGCATAGCAAAAAAAGTAGATGACGAGGGTAATGAAACCGACGACGACGATATAACTCTGCTGTTTGCAGGCGTTTCTTATGGGCAAAATCTTATTATTAAGGATCTAACGTTGGAATTGGTAGGTGACGCGGTCGAAATCACGCTCGGTATATACTATGGCGAAAAAAATATTTGGGAAGGCAGTATTTCGGTAACTCCCTTAAATAAAGTCGGACCTATCGCCGCTTGAAATAATCGTTTTATGAGCAACGGATAATCCGTTGCTTTTTTTCTATAAAAATAAAGATCTTTTTTTAATGAGTAAGGCATTTTTATTCGAAAATTGTTGAGCTATTCGGCTTTTTGTGTTAAAATATGGGTATAATCCATTCGATTTTTTACCAAGGAGAAAAATGAAAAGGCGTATATGGCTAATAGCGGTTTTGGCGATACTTATCGTTTGCGCGACGACTGTGATCCTTTTGATGCAGTGTTGCAGAAATGAGCATACGAATAGGTGCGAGCATACGTTTGCCGACAAATGGTCATATGACGAAACGTATCATTACAAAAAGTGTCTTGATTGCGGCGAAAAGCTCGAAGAAGGGTATCATAATTTCGCCTCGCAAACGGTCAAAGCCGCGTCTTGTACCGAAATGGGACTTGTGGACTATATTTGCATTGATTGCGGCTACAACAAGAGTGAAAGTACGCCTATGCTCCGTCATTCCGAGGGCGAATGGCAAACCGAAAGGGAGGCTACCTGCACCGAAAAAGGTTTGAGATACAAAAGTTGCGCGGTTTGCGGTTCGAGATTGCGTGAAGAGGAGATCCCGACGATCGAGCATGACTTCTCGGACGTTTGGGACTATGACGAAAACGCTCATTTTCATAGTTGCTCGGTGTGCGGCGAAAGGCAGTCGGGTAGCGAGACGGAACACGATATTTTCAAAGAAGTGGATCATCCTACCTGTAAACGCGAAGGCAAGATCGAGTATTCTTGCAAGGTCTGCGATTATTCAAGCATAGAAATTCTGCCTAAAAGCGATCACCTGTACGATGAATGGGAATTTGACGAAGTAAAGCATTTTCGATCTTGTTTGGTGTGCGGCGATAGCGGCGGCGGTGAACACAGCTTCGATACGGGCGTTACCGTCCCGCCCGATTGCACCCAGGCGGGCAGTATCAAGTACACTTGCACGATTTGCGGTTACGAAAGGACCGAAAGCATAGCGGCGAGCGGACACAAGGACGGAGAATGGATCTTCGACGCGCAACCGTCCTGTGCGAGCGAGGGAAGCAAGCATTTGATTTGCGCGGTTTGCGGCAAGACGATACGGTCCGAGTCTGTTCCGAAGCTCGAACATAGCTTCGGATCGAGTTGGGAGCATGACGAAAAGGAGCATTATCACGTATGCGCGGTTTGCGGCGAAAGACAGCTCACAAGCATAATGCCTCATGAGTTTGTCGCTATCGACGAAAATCCTCCTACTTGTACTCAAAACGGGTCAAGACGCTCGATTTGCAACGAATGCGGCTACGAAAAAGACGAGGTTATCGCGTCCGACGGGCACTTGTGGGGCGCGTGGAAATACAATGACGACGCCACTTGCTTTGTCGACGGCACCGAAACTCGCTTTTGTGAGGTTTGCTCCCGGTCGGAATCGCGTACAAAGAGCGGCACAAAGGGGCATATTTACAACAAGTTCGGCGTTTGCGAACGTTGCGGCGATAAAAACGGTCCCAAAGAGCCTAATGACGGCTATATTTGGAGCGAGGATAAAAATTACATTTATATGGGCGCATATCCGCAGTCGGAGGTAAAAAACGACGGGATCGAGCTGAATTTGAATATGAAAGCGGACGACCTCAAAAATTGGAACGATTACGGCTACTATCTTATAGAAAGCGAGGAGCCGTTTATGTGGTATATCGATGTCGAGCACGACGGGAAAAAATATCGCGGCGTATACTTTACCAAATACCGTCCTTATTATGCGAACTCTGCCGCGACCGAGGAAAACTCTCATCAACCGACTAACGGATACAAGATAAATACGGTTTATTGGTTTGAATTTATGCCTATAAAGTGGCGCGTACTCGAAACGGATGGAGAAACGGCGTTTCTTGTGAGCGACGTCATAATCGACTCGCAAGCATATTACAGGGAACTAACGGAACGCTATATCGGCGGAAAAAGGGTACATTCCAACAATTACAAGGAAAGCGACATAAGGGCTTGGCTAAACGGAGCTTTTTCGGATACGGCATTTGACTCAACGGCGCGCAATGCGATCGTGGCGGCGAAAGTGGACAACAGCGCCAAATCTACGGGGGTATTATTAAATTCGTACGCTTGCGAGGACACTTTTGACAAGGTGTTTTTGTTGAGTAGAGCCGAGGTCGATACGTACTTGGAAAAAGGCGTAGAGCTACTTGTGACCGATTATGCAAAGTGTCAAGGCGGGTATCATGTTGACGGATATGGCAGCTGGTGGTTGCGTTCGCCGTATAATATGACCTCAAACGGCGCTTTTGCGATAAGACGCGCGGCGGCGGAAAAATATTTGCCCGTTTTCGATAACGGTGCGGGAGTGGCGCCTGCTATCCGATATGTCCTATAACCAAACGAGCGATAATGAATTGACTTTTGCTTAAAAAAATGATATAACAAAGCTATGTGGAAAACGACCATAAAAGAGCTCAATAATTTAGGCGACCATATTATCGTGGATATCCGCGATGAGTACGCTTATAATTACGGACATATTCCCGGCGCCGTGAACGTGCCGAGGGATAAGCTTTTGTCCGCGCCTCTTCCGCATGACAAAAAGCTCGTGATATACTGCCGCAACGGCACTGTAAGCGGCGAAGCGGTAGAAGCCTTGCGGGCGCTGGATTACGACGCTTACGAACTAAACGGCGGCTATGTAGAGTGGCTAAAAAGAGCTATCGAACAAGCCGACGACGAGACTGCAAAAAGGGCGGAGGAGAGCATTCGAAAAAAGTTCCACAGCGTGCTTTTCAGTAGATTCGCAAAGGGCATTGTGGCTTATGACCTCATAAAGCCGCATGACAAAATAGCCGTTTGTATTTCGGGCGGGAAGGATTCCATGCTTATGGCGAAGCTTTTTCAAGAGCTGAAACGCCACAACAAATTCGAGTTCGAGCTTGTGTTTTTGGTTATGGACCCCGGATACAGCCGCGAAAACCGCGAGATGATCGAGCGTAACGCAAAGCTTTTGGATATTCCCACCACCGTGTTCGAAACGGACATCTTTGAAAACGTCTTTAATATCACGAAATCGCCGTGCTATATTTGCGCGAGAATGCGCAGGGGGCACCTGTACAACAAGGCGAGGGAGCTCGGATGCAACAAGATCGCGCTCGGGCATCACTACGACGACGTCATCGAAACAATTTTGATGGGCATGCTGTTCGGCGGGCAGGTCCAAACCATGATGCCAAAGCTCAAAAGCACGAACTTCGAGGGAATGGAGCTGATCCGCCCCATGTACCTCGTGCGCGAAGCGGATATCAAAGCTTGGCGCGACTATAACGGGCTCAATTTCATACAATGCGCGTGCCGATTCACCGAGTCATGCTCGATAGACGGCAATATGAGTTCCAAACGCAAGCAGATAAAGGAGCTCATAGCCCGACTTGCAAAGGACGATCCCGAAATAGAGCAAAATATCTTCAAGAGCGTCGAAAACGTCAATTTGTCGACCGTAATCGCGTACAAGGACAAAAGCGGCGCAAAACACTTTTTTGCCGACGAATATTGATTTTACCTCAGTAACCACATAAAAAAACTCGCCCGAAAAGGGCGAGTTTTTTGGAGCTGTTACCGGGACTTGAACCCGGGACCTCGTCCTTACCAAGGACGTGCTCTACCTACTGAGCCATAACAGCATATGTCGCGAGCGCACGATTAAAAAACGCAACATTCAGCGGCAACGATAACCATTATATAGTAAACTAAAAGAAAAAGCAAGTGTTTTGAGCGGCTTTTGCACAAATAATGGCAAACTTTTAATTTTTTTGTATCAATCGCTAAAAGTGACTCGCTTATGCGAGTTATTTTTTATGAAAAAAGAGGGAATTGCGCCAAATATCCCGCAAAAAAGTCAAAAACAGGAACGAAAATATCACACAAAATGAAGATTGGAGCGCGAGATAGCGGGGATGTGCCGTCGTCTTTGCTCCATTGGGTCAGTTTTCGTTCGATTCCTTTGAACTTCGCTTGGCTTTGAAGTATTTGACCGCCCAAACTATACAAAAGCCTATCAGTATGGGAACGGTCGACGTGCAAAAGCCTTGGAAGTCGAGCAGTACGTCCGCGAAGGACGGACCGCGATTGGGCGCGATCATTTGCAACAGCTCGGTGAGCCCGGCTATTCCGAAGCCGGACGCGAAGGTGAGTATGGACGCCAAATAGCGGTTCTTTATAAACAGTACGAAGGTGAGTATGGCGAATATCCCCATAAACATAAATGCGCCGTAATGCCCGAGGCTTTTGCGGATCTTGTAGCCCCAATTCGTTGCTATGTCGCTCAACTTTTGTCCGCGCACCTCGATTTGTATGGTGTAGATCTGCTTTTTTTGGTCGCTTCCGTCGTGATAGACGACTGTCACCGTCGCGCTACCCACTTTTTTTGCCGTCAATACGTTGCCGTCGATATAAATGACGTCGGGCGACGACGAAATAAGCGTCACCTTGCGATAGGTGGCGTCATCTCCGAAAAAAAAGCTCAGTCGCGCACTCGAATTCTTCGTCAGCGAGCCGCTCGCGTTGCCCAATGAGTCGAATCCGTCGAACGAATCGAAATTTATTGCTTCCGCATCGGTTAGATGCAGTACGTTGCGAATGAGGAAGGTCACGCTGCTGCGACTTTCGCCGCGCTCCGCCGCCGCGTATACCGTGACTAAACCTGCCTTTTGAAACTTCAACACTCCGTCCGCCGTTATGCGCGCTTTCGTTGGGTCGCTCACCGTATACAGGATTCGCTTTGCCGTCGCGCTTTCAGGCTCGTAGGTGACTCCCAATTTGTAGCTTTGACCCACCTTTGCGTCCTTTGGCGGAGTGAGCTGTATGCTGTCGATAAGTCGGTCGACGGCTTTAAGCTCTACTTCCGTCTCTACGCCCGCCGCCGAGATCTTGACGAGCACCTCGCACTCCTTGCGCGCCTTTATTATGCCCATGGCGTCTATCGTGACGAATTCGCCGCCGCGCTCCACCGTGAAGGAGTATTTCGTGGGCGCGGGAAGCTCACCGCTTGTCACCGGCACGAAATCGATCGCGTATTGCTCGCCGACGTAGAACGTCTGCGACTGTG